>NZ_JBIVLH010000014.1:0-216030 GCF_044751185.1 Streptomyces sp. NPDC088733 | reverse complement strand
CACCACTCCTCCCGGCCTGACTCAACGAGCCAGACCCCTGAAGGGGGTCAACTTTCAAGCGTCGCTACCGGTCCACTTTTCAGCCGTCGCCGACAGGTCTGCGGATGTGGCAAGGAACCCAAGTACCGCCCGCGGACACGCGCTGAACTGCGCGTCCGTCGGACCCTTGCCGCGAGGGACGGGCTGCCGTTGTCAGAGACGCTGTCCCGACCGGACCCTCTGACCCCGCTGACGGACTGATCTCGTGGCTCAGCGTGCGAAGCGGCAGTGTCCGATGAGGGCTGCCGCAAGGCCCGAAAGCCCGAACACTGCCAAAGGCCGGCGTAGAGGCCCATGATGCGGGCGACTTTGGTGCGGAAGTCGGGGTCGCGAATGAAGATCCATGAGTGGTACTGCTGGGGCTTGAGCGCGTCCCGCTTGAGCCAGCGGCGCACGGTGGAGGCCGAGACCGCCTCCACGATCCCCCGGTCGACAGCCTCACGTGCCAGTTCCGGGCAGGACCAGCGGGACAGCGGTATGCCTGGCTCGGCAGGTAACTGGCAGGCCAGCGCATTGACTTCGGCGGTCTGCAGCGGGGGGAAACGCGGCGGCCTCCCGGAACGCTCACGGTCCTCAGGGGCCGGAAGACCGCCAGCGGTCAACCGGCCCCGTCACGTGCGCACCGTGTCCACGTGCAGGCCCGACTCACTGGCGATCCGCGCGTTGGAGCGTCCGCGTGCCGCACGCAGCACAAGGTCCGCGCGCATCCGGGCCTGGTGGGGAGTCTTGCGGCCGTAGGCCGTCTTCTTCAGCCGCTGCCTCTGCGAGGCTGTCGGTGATGTCGGGCAGGCGAAGGCAACAGGCAAGGCAGGCAGGCCGATCAGTAGAGGTGGATCTCGCCGCCCCTTGCCGCAGCGCCGCAGCCGCAGCCGCAACCGTATTGCGGGCTTGAACGGGTCCGGCGGTGCGGATGCCCGGATTACTTACCGCTGCCCTCGGCGAGGGTGTGTGCGACAAGCGCGTTGGCGTGGCCGTGGCCGAGTCCGTGCTCGGTCTTGAGCCAGGTGACGAGTTCCGTGTGCTTGGTCAGGGGCGAGGAGCGGATGAGGTCCTTCCAGTCCGTGATCGGGCGGCCGTACTTCTTCTCGATCGACGGGAAGTAGCTGGCGGGGCCCTTCACCAGTCCGGTCATTGCGGTGTCCTGTCTCTCTTGTGGTCATCTTGATGGTTGTCTTGGTTGCGGCGGCGACGCGTGGACGGGTGCTGTTACTTCTGTGCTGCGGGGAGGGTCGTCATCAGCCGGGCGGTGACGGCCGTGAGCCAGAGGAGGCCGAGTCCGGCTCCGGCGGTGAAGGCCGGCACGGTGGCGGAGGAGCCGGCGAATCCGGCCAGGATCCCCAGCGGTACCAGGCGTGAGCTCACGGCCCATCCCCGTTCCCGGTGCGTGGCGAAGTACCCGGCCAGGACGAGGAATGCCGCGGACAGCGCGAGGAAGCCCACCATGGCGCTGAGCATGTGGGCGGCGCCGTGCCAGCTCAGGGAGGCGGCGGGAGCTTGGGGGGCACCGGCGGGGAACCCCGCCCCCGGGTCCGCGGTGAACACGGCGGCGAGGGCGAACGAGACGCCGAACACATGGATCAGGCGCGGTGCCCAGGTGCCGGCGGGTGCGCCGTCCAGTGCGCGGCGGATCCCGGCCGCACCTGCGGCGGCCAGCAAGCCGGTCAGTAGGAAGCTGGTCACCTGGATCCAGCCGAGATCGCCCAGGCTGAGCTGACTGATCGCGTTGCGGGTGAAGTCGAAGCCGTCGCGGGTGAGCCCCTGGACCGCGCCGAGGCCCAGGAACAGTGGACCTGCCGTGACGCCGCCTGCCAGCAGAACCCGCGTCGTCGGCCGTGCCGACGCCGAGCGGGCCGTGACCGGGACGCCAATGGTCTGTGTCATGCGATTCCCCCATGGATAGAACTAGACGGTGTGGTACTCGTTGGAGCCGGGCGCTAGATTAGTCACATACAAACTGGACTGTCCAGTACCGAAGGGTGGGCGATGGAAGCGAGCGAGCAAGGCCGGTCTGCGCGCAAGCACAAGGCGATCCTGGACGCCGCAACCGAGGCGTTCATGGCCAAGGGGTACTCCGGGACCAGCATGGACGACATCGCGAAGCAGGCCGCAGTCTCCAAGCAAACCGTCTACAAGCACTTCTCGGACAAGGAGAAGCTGTTCGCCGAGATCGTCCTGGCCACGACGGACCGGGTCGACGCCATGGTCGATCTGGTGGCCGACATCCCGGCCGACGCCGAGGCACTGGAGGAGAACCTGACCCGCCTGGCCCGCCACTTCCTGACCGCACTCACCCAGCCCCAGGTACTCCAGCTGCGGCGCCTGATCATCGCCAACGCCGACACCTTCCCCGAGCTCGGCGCCACTTGGTACAGGCAGGGCTTCGAACGCGTCCTCGCCACCCTGGCGGCCACCTTCCAACGCCTCGCCGACCACGGTCTCCTCCGCGTTACCGACGCACATCTGGCCGCTCACCACTTCACCGGGCTTCTTCTGTGGATCCCCGTGAACAAGGCCATGTTCCACGGCAGCCCCCAGCACACGCAGAGCGAACTCGACCGCTATGCGGACGCGGGCGTCCGGGCCTTCACCGCTGCCTACCGCTGACCCTCCGGCGACACGCACCAAGTCGCCCCCGGGCACACCGGGAGAAACACTGAACGATTTCTCCCGGCTCTTCGCAAACCGGTTCCTCCTGGTGGACCCCGGGAACTTGCACAAAATCGCCGACAGGTCCACCCCCGAAGGACTTCCGGAGCAAACCAATAAGACCTGCCTATAGGAGGGTCGTCTAGCTCAAGAAGGCCTTCCAGAAGGGGACGGTCGCCTTCGGGTTCCAGCTCTCCCAGTCCCGCTCGTAATCCTCGTTGAACTCGTGCTCGATGTATTCGGCCAGGTCGCTGCCGTAGAAGATGATGTCGGTGCCCCAGATGGACAGGACCGGGTGCCCGTAGCCTTCGCGGCCCGCCAAAAGGAACCGGTGTGCGTACACGGGGGCCAGTCGAGGCACTGTTGCCAGGTGCCGTTCGGCAACGGCCCGTGCGACCTGCGGCTCTGTGGGCCGCTCACCCCATCCCCGGTGCCAGTAGCGGTGCTCCACCTCGCGCAATATGCCCTCGGTCGGCCATGCGACATGGGCTCGCAGCTCGGCAGGATCGCCGTTGCGCCAGTCGGGCCAGGGATTGTCCCAGGTCGCGCCTTCCTGGGGCGGTGAGCCGACCGGCAGGCCGGCGGCGAGGAAGGCACGGTGTTCATCGGAGAATTGGAAACCGTATTGCGCTTCCACGCGCTCGAACTCATCATCGGTGAGCCCCGGTTCCATCTCGCAGCAGTCGGCCTGCTTCAGGCGACGGGCGGCTTCGGCCCCGAGTCGGGCCGCCTTGATGTTGATCACGATGGAACCGTAGTGCCCGTTCCGGCCCGGGCCCAACCGGTTTATCTGGGACCGGGCAAGCAAGAGGCGCGACCGGAGGCCGCACCTATTGCCGACTACGCCCGCGGCGGCGTATTCCTGACGCCAGCCATAAGGCATTCGTGCAGTAGCGAAAAGGCTGCGACCGCGTTCCGTTACGGGCACCCGGAGCGGCCCGGGGAGAGCACTGTCACAGGCGTTCCGTAGAGTGGCCGTTCGTGAGGCCTTCTCGTGAATAGCCGGGATATCGAGAAGGCCTCACGCGGATGTCCACGAAAGAAGGGGAAGGTGAAGGAGCGTTAATGAGCCGCACTATGTTCATCCTCGTGTACGAGAACGGTGAGCCAAAGCCTCTGGACATGGATCTCCTGAAGGAGATCCTGAAGCCGTACGTCGTCGCGGCCGACGAGGATTTCCAGGATGTGCTGATCCAACTCGCTGATGGCTATCAAGCGGAGCTGGACATCAACGAGGTCTGTATCGGCATCAGCCGTTTCCCTCCCGGTCATTTCTTCGATGTGCTGGCCGAGTTGGTGGATCGTCTCGGGGCGACCGTGATCCCTATGGACCGGCCGACGATCCTGCGCAGGGAGGAGGACCGCTCCAGGCTGCCCCCCGAGGGCCGAGAGGATTCTGCAGTCGTCCGGATGACCGGACGGGCCATGGAGGCATTCATCAGCGGGGGCTGACCACCCTCGTGAGGTGCAGACCGGCACAGCGGTCAGCCCGGTTCTGCCTACCTGCCGAAGTCACGCGGTTGCGTCCGGATTGCGCCGCGGCTTCCGGCCGGGAGCCGGGCGGTCGGCCACCCGGTTCATCAGCCGACGGCGCCCCGGTCGGCCCCCCATCCGGGCACCTGGAGTGTCGGCCGGCCTCAGGGGACGAGCACGATCCGTCCCGGCAGATTGCCTTCCGCCAGCCGTGCGTGTGCCTCGGCCGCGTCGTGCAGGGGGTACGTCCGTGCCACACGGGCCAGCAGCACCCCCTCTTCCGCGAGGTGGGACAGCTCCGTGAGCAGGGCACCGTCGGCTCGGACGCTCAGAGCCTCGACGCGTATCCCGCGTTCGGGGTGCGGCTCCGAGCCGGGCCACAGGCCGGCATAGGCGCCGTCGTCGCGGACGGCGGCGAGTGCGTCCGCTCCCAGCCGTGCGGCGTCGAGCACGCCGTCGAAGGCGGCCGCCTCCGGGGTCTGCCCTCGGGCCAGGAAATGGTCGGCGCCGCGGGAGAGGAGGAATTCCTCGGAGGCCGCGGAGTCGATCCCGGTGACCTTAAGCCCCTGCCGGTGCGCGAGTTCCACGGTGTGGGCCCCGACGCCTCCGGCCGCTCCGGTGACCAGCAGGCTCTGCCCAGGAGCCAGGGCGAGCAGTTCCAGCGCCTGGGCGGCGGTCGTTGTGTTCAGCGGGAGCGTCGCCGCGTGGACGTCGTCGAGGGAAGTGGGGGCCGGCGCAAGGGTGTCGGTGTGCAGGACGACGAAGTCGGCGTGGGTGCCGAGCGGCTTGTGATGGCCCGTGGCCAGGGCGATGACACGGTCGCCAGCGGTCCAGGGGGTGCCGGGGCCGGCAGCGTCGACGGTTCCGGCAACGTCGAAGCCCAGGCCGATGTTCGCCTCGCCGCCGAAGACGCCCGAGCGCATGGCCGCGTCCACCGGGTTGAGCGCGGCCGCCTTCACCTTGATCCGCACCTGCCCCGGGCCCGGCACGGGCACCGGGTGTTCGGTGATCTCGACTGCGTCAGGGCCGCCGAAGCGGGGGACGGTGACGGCACGCATAAGCATGGTGTTCTCCTGAGAAGGGGTGACGACGTGGTGCAGGTCAGCCGGAGCCGACAGGGAAATCGCCATAGGGCAGTTCCCTTTGTGCGCCTATGACGCGATTCCTCACGTTTAGCGCGCAACCCCATGATGAGTCAGCATGACGGGGGCTGCAAAAGGCACACGCGTGTGCGCAACGCCCTGGTCAGGCGGACCGCCCACCCGGAGCTGCCGCCACGGCTCGAGGACGCACTGACCGGTTCGGGCACCACCCTCGATCAAGCCCGCTACGACGAGCCGGCGCGCACCGGCAGGCAACTGCCCCTCCCCGCACACGCGGAACCGTTTCGGCGGGTGCTGTGTCCTCCTTCGCAAGAAGGCGGTTCCACGCCGCGGAACCGCCTGCGAAGGGGGTGGCCATGGGACAGGTACGCGAGGGGGCGCGGTTCGGCGTATGGGCCGTCGCCGCGGTGGTCTTCCTGGCGCTGCTGTGGGGGATCGGGACGTTCGCCTTCGGCGGTGCGGGGTGGATGACAGCTCCGTTCCGCGGCAAGGCGGAGGAGCGCAACAACACCGTCGGCTCAGGCGTGTTCATCCAGACCACGTACGAGGAGTTCTTCGACCTGTGCGAGGCCGTGCAGAACGCCGAAGGGACGATCCAAGTGCTCCAGGAGGAGCGCAAGTCCGCCTCGCCGACGCGCGCGACCCAGATCGACCAGTCGATCACCGCGCTGAAGACCACGCGGATCGAGTCGGTCAACGACTACAACTCCAAGGCCGCCCAGGAGCACCGCGCGCCTTTCCGCGACAAGAACCTCCCCTACCGGCTGGATGTCGCCGCCAAGCACACGACGTGCACCGACTGATCCCCCCACTCACCCCGGGAAGAGGGCAGCACCGCATGAAGAAGTTCGCACGCATGCTCCTGGCCGCCGTCGTCGTGCTCGCCGCAGGCTTCGCGCTGAGCTCCTGCACCGACTCCAGCCAGGACAAGGAGAACAGGGCCAAGCAGGACAACTACGACCACCTCGTCGCCGAGCAGCCGGCGGGCCGCATGGAGTACTCGCCGACCCGTGACGCGATCAACCAGTGGGTCAAGACATGGGGGCAGCGCGGGAAGCTCTCCTACGTCTACATCCAGAACGCCAACGGCCAGTACGGGTACTTCATCATGAAGGGCCTGCCGGTTCCGCGCTGCAAGATGCTCACCCCGACGGAGCGGGTCGAGTCCACCTCCAACGGCGTGGCGGTCCTCGCGCAACCGGGCATGGACGGCACGTACACCACGGGTTCCACCTGCAACGCCTACTACGGCTTCGACGCCACGACGAACGCGTACATGGAGTTCACCGTCGGCACGAACCAGTCGTTCTTCCTGTTCGACAAGCCCATGACGATGCCGGAGTACGCCAGCGCCAAGCAGCTGGGGCCGACCTCGGTCAAGGACGTCAAGCAGCAGCGCTGAGCAACCTCGCGGGGCTCGCACCAGCGACCTTTCCCGGCTGTACTTGTCCCGGCAAGTAATCCAGATATGCTTGTACCTGCAATCAATCCGGTCCGGGCGGCACGCGGTGCGGCCGGGCTCGTGGCACAAGCACACAGGTGATCTGGATATCCATGCGCGTCCTCATGTTCAACAACCCGCTGACCGGCCACTTCCTCCCCCTGTTGCCGCTCGCCTGGGCGCTGCGGAAGCAGGGGCACGCCGTTGCCTTCGTCTCCGCGCCCGCCATGGCGGGCGCGGTCGGGGCCGAGGGCTTTGAGCTGATCCCCGCCGGTCCGAGCGTCGACGTGACCGTCGCCGAGGTGGGCCGCCGCACCGGCGCCGACATGATGACCGCACCGTCGCCGGCGCTCGTCGGCGAGTTCTTCGCCGGGGTACGCATCGACCTCTCCGCCGACGAAGCGCTCGCGGGAGCGCGCGCCTGGGAACCGGACCTGGTCGTGTCGGAACACTGCGACTTCGTGGGGCCGCTCGTCGCCACCGTGTTGAAGGTGCCGTCCGCCGTGATGGGCATCGACCCGGCGCTGGAGCCCGAGGTGCTGGACGCCCTCGCCGCCACCGCGCACTCCCGTTATGTCGAGCGGGGTCTGGAGGCGCCGGCCCAGGCACCCGCAGGCCGCTGGCTCCTCGACCTGTGCCCGCCCGGCCTGCAGCGCGACGGTGCGCTGCCGGCCCTCGAACGCATCGCGCTGCGGCCCGAACCCCACCAGGGCCCCGAAGGCACGCCGCGGGCGGCCAGGACGCCGGGGACCGGGCGGCCCCGCGTGCTCGTCAGCCTCAGCACCGCCCGCGGCGCGGCTCCCACGCTCGGTCCGCTGCTCCGGTCGCTGAGCGCCCTCGACGTCGACCTGGTCGCCACGTCCAGCGGTGTCCCGGTCGACGACCTCGGGCTGGAGCCGGGCCGGGTCGAGCTGGTCACCTTCCTGCCCGCGGCGGAACTGCTCGACGGTGTGTCCGCCGTCGTGCACCACGGTGGTTCCGGAACGACCTTCGGGGCGGCGGCCCGCGGCATCCCCGCCGTCGTGGTCCCCGACACCGCGGGGCAGCAGCGCCAGGCCTTCCGGCTCCAGGCGGCAGGTGCGGGCCTGGCCCTGCCGATCGGCGAGCAGGACCCGGACGCCGTCGCCGCCGCGGTCGGCCGGCTGCTCGCCGAGCCCGGCTTCACCGCTGCCGCGCAGCGCCTCCGTGACGAGATCGAGGCGATGCCGACGGCCTCGGAGGTCGCCGAACGCCTCACCGTCTCCGTCATGGCGTAGCGGGCGCCGCGCGCGAGCGTCGCCGCTCAGTCGGTGCGCCACGGGCGGAGCTTCTCGGGGTTCCGTACCGCCCAGATGTGCCTGATCCGGTCGCCCGCGAACGCGAACGCGAACACCGTCGCGATGGCTCCGTCCTGCTCCGCCACCAGGCCGGGCACGCCGTTGACCGTGCACTCCACGAACGTCGTGCGGTCGCCCGACACACGGGCGATCTCGGCGTAGGCACGGGCGATCCGCTCACCGCCGACGATCGCGCGCAGGTGGGTGACGGCCAGCCCGCCGCCGTCGGCGGTCGCGGTGGCGTCCGGGTCGAGCAGGCCGATCAGGGCCTCGATGTCCTTGGCCTCCCACGCCGTCCTGAACCGCCTGACGATGTCCGCCTGCCCGGCGCTCGGGCCCGCGGACGGCCGGGCCGTACGGATGCGGCGGCGGGCGGACGAGGCCAGTTGGCGGCATGCCGCCGCGCTTCGGCCGAGGATCTCCGCGACCTCGCCGAAGGGGTAGCGGAAGACGTCGTGCAGGACGAACGCGACGCGCTCGGCCGGGGTCATCGCGTCGAGGACGACCAGGAAGGCCATCGTCACCGACTCGTCGAGGGTGACCCGGTCGGCCGGGTCGGTCCCGCCCGCGCCGGAGCGCCCGGTGATCCACTCCGCGGGCTCGGGCAGCGGTTCGGGGATCCAGTCGCCGACGTAGGTCTCCCGTCTGGCCCGCGCCGAACGCAGCATGTTCAGGCAGATGCGGCCGGCGACCGTCATCAGCCAGGCGCCGGGCGTCTCGATGGCCTGCTGCTCGCGCGGGGACATGGCGTACCAGCGGGCGTAGGTCTCCTGCACGACGTCCTCGGCGTCGGCGAGGGAACCCAGCAGCCGATAGCCGAGGTTGATCAGCCGCCGCCGCTCGCTCATGATCGCGCCGAGGCCCGGATCGGCCCGGTCGTCGCCGGGTTCGGCTGTGGTGGTCATGGTCCGGCCTTCTCCCTCGCTCGTCTCTGCGCCACTACCCGGTACGACGAAACAGCCCGCCGGAATGTGAGGCGGGCGCGACCTCACATTCCTGAGGGCTGCACTGTCGTACCGGTCAGGACGGCAGGACGGCAGGACGACAACGAGGCTGAAGGGGAACGCCGATGAACGACTTCCAGGCCATCGCGGACCGGGTCGAGATCGAGGCGCTGCGCGGCGAGTTCACCGACGCGGCGATGATGCGCGACCGGCCGCGGCTGGCAGCGCTGTTCACACCGGACGGTGTCCTGCGCATGCCCAACATCCCCGCCGAGTTCCGCGGCCGCGAGGAGATCCGTGCCGGGGGCGAGCGGCTGCAGAGCCAGTGGGACTTCTTCGTGCAGACCACGCATCCCGGCACGATCCGACTCGACGGGGACACGGCGACCGGCCGCGCCTCCATCCAGGAGCTCGCGCGTACCCTGGACGGCCGCCAGGGTCTCAACTACGCCATTTACCACGACCGTTACGAGCGCACCGCGGAGGGCTGGAGGTTCGCCGAGCGGGTCTACGAGATCAGGTACCTCGACACCTCCCCGCTGGCCGGCACGGCACCCCGTGCGGCGCGGGACTCCGGGACCGTACCGGCTCCGACCGCCTCCTTCACGGACCCGGCTCCGGCGGAGCTACTGGAGCGGGTCGCGGCCGCGCTGCGTGCCAACGGTTTCGCCGCCGAGGTCCTCGACGACGTCGCGGCCGCGCGTGTCCGCGTCAAGGACCTGGTCCCCGAGGGTTCCAGCGTGCTCACCGGCGCCAGCGAGACCCTGCGGTTGTCCGGCATCGACGAGGACCTCAACACCGGCGGCCGGTACGACGCCGTCAGGCCGCGTGTCCTGGCCCTGGACCGCGCGACCCGCGCCGACGAGATCCGCAAGCTGCTCGCCGGCCCCGATGTCGTCGTCAACAGCGTCGCCGCGGTCACCGAGACCGGCTCGCTCGTGCTCGCCTCGGGCAGCGGCAGTCAGCTCCCGGCCAACGCCGGCGGCGCCGCGCACGCGATCTGGATCGTCGGCGCCCAGAAGGTGGTGCCGGACCTGGAGACGGCGCTGCGCCGCGTCGAGGAGCACGCGCTCCCGCTGGAGAACGCCCGTGCCCAGGCGGTGTACGGGATGCCCAGCGCCATCAGCCGGCTGCTCGTGCTCAACGCGGAACCGCGCCCGGGACGCGGCACCGTGCTTCTTCTGCGGGAGGCCGTCGGATTCTGATCCGGCGCGGCCGTTCGTCCTCCCGGGAGTGCGACCCGGCGTCAGATGTTGTCGTAGCCGGGGATGCGGGCCTTGATGCGCTCGAGTTCGCGTGCGTCCGAGACGCCCTGGAAGTCGTGACGGGGCGTGTAGGGGGCTTCCAGCCGGCGGGCCTGCTCGTCGGTCAGGTCGAGGTCGAGGGAGGCGACGGCGTCGTCGATCTGCTGCGTCGTACGGGCGCCGACGACCGGGGCCGCGACGACGGGGTTGCGGCGCAGCCAGGCCAGGGCGACCTGGGCGCGGGACACCCCGTGGGCCTCGGCGACGGCGCCGACCTCGTCGATGACGGCGCGGTCGCTGTCGGCGGTGGCTTTGTAGAGCAGGTCGGCGTAGGCGCCGTCGGTCGCGGCGCGCTCACCGGCGTTCGCCTGGTCGAAGGGGCGGGCGAGACGGCCGCGGGCCAGGGGGCTCCAGATCATGGTGGCGACACCCTCGTCGGCGCAGAGCGGGAGCATTTCGCGTTCCTCCTCGCGGGCGAGCAGGTTGTAGTGGTCCTGCATGGTGACGAACCGGGCCCAGCCGTTGCGCTCCTGGAGGTGCAGGGCCTTGGCGAACTGCCAGGCGTACATGGAGGACGCGCCGAGGTAGCGGGCCTTCCCGGCCCTCACGACGTCGTCGAGGGCCTCCAGGGTCTCCTCCAGCGGAGTGTCGTTGTCGAAGCGGTGAATCATGTACACGTCCACGTAGTCGGTGCCGAGGCGGCGCAGGCTGTGGTCGATCTCCGTCATGATCGCCTTGCGGGACAGGCCGCCGCTGTTGGGGCTGCCCGGACGCATGGTGTGGCGGACCTTGGTGGTGACGACGACGTCGTCGCGGTTCGCGAAGTCCCGCAGGGCGCGCCCGAGTATCTCCTCGCTGGAGCCGTAGGAGTACAGGTTGGCGGTGTCGAAGAAGTTGATGCCGGCCTCGAGGGCGTGCTTGACGAGGGGGCGGGCGGCCTCCTCGTCGAGGGACCAGACGGGGTGGCCGCGGTCGGGTTCGCCGTAGGTCATGGCGCCGATGGCGACCGGGGTGACGTCGAGGCCGGTGCGGCCGAGCTTGATGCAGCGCACGGGGAGGCTCCTACAATGAGGGAGGAAGAGAACCGGAGATCTCTCCGATTGATGCCCGCGACGCTACCGGAGACCTCTCCGGATCGCAAACAGCACTGCCCGCACGCCTGGAGGACCCGTGCCCGACCCCGCGACGCAACGCTCCGACGCCCGGAAGAACCGGCAGGTGATCCTCCAGGTCGCCCACGACGTACTCGCCGAGTCCCCGGACGCCTCGCTCAACTCGATCGCCAAGCGCGCGGGCATCGGACCGGGCACGCTCTACCGGCACTTCCCCACACGTGAGGCGCTGATCCTGGAGGTCTACCAGCACGACATCGGCCGCCTGGTCGACTCCGTCGCCGATGTGCTGGCCGCCCACGCCCCGCTCGACGCGCTGCGGCAGTGGTTCACCAGCCTCACCGCGTATGTGCGCATCAAGCACGACCTCGGCGAGGCACTGCACTCCGCCGCCGCACAGCAGGTCGTCAGCGACTCGTGGCCCCCCGTCACCGCCGCCGTCGGACAACTCCTCGACGCGTGCGAACGCGCCGGCGAGGTGCGCCCCGGCATCGACCCCACCGACGTGATCATGCTGATGAGCTGTCTGTGGCGCACACCGGACAGCCCCCACGGCGCGGCCCAGGCGCAGCGCCTCATGGAACTGGCCATCGGCGGCCTGCGCCCCTGATCCCGGCGAGCAGCTCAGCGCGTGACGGCGATGAGCAGGAGTGCGATGTCGTCGGTGCCCGGCACCGTCTCCAAGGCGTGGTGGAGAAGGACGTCGGCGAGGCGGTCCACGTCCTGGTCCCCTGCCGAGGTGAGGTGGCGCGCGAGCTCGGCGGTGGTGTGCTCGATGTCGGCGCCCGGCACTTCGACCAGGCCGTCGGTGTACAGGACCAGCACCGTTCCCGGCGGCAGCGGGACGTCGGTGGTGGGGTATTCGGCTTCCGTGGTGATACCGAGCAGCAGCCCGGGCGCGATGTGCAGGACCTCGGTGCGGCCGTCGGGGTGCCGGATCAGGGGTGGGAGGTGCCCTGCCGTGGCCACGCGGGCGCAGTGGCCCGCCAGGTCGAGGTCGGCGTACAGGCAGCTGGTGAACAGGCCCGCGTTGAGATCGGCCATGAGGCGGTTGGTGCGGGTGAGGACTTCGCCCGGGGAGGTGCGGGCGGTGGCATGCGCGTGGACGGCCGTACGCACTTGTCCCATGAGGGCCGCGGCCTGGATGTTGTGGCCCTGCACGTCGCCGATGACGGCGGCCGCGCCGTTGGCGTCGCAGCTGATGACGTCGTAGAAGTCACCGCCGATGTCGGTGCCGTGGCCGGCGGGCAGGTAGCGGGCGGCGATCCGCAGGCCGGGGATGACGGGCAGGTCCTGGGGAAGCAGGCCGGTCTGCAGGGTGCGGGCGAGTTGGTGTTTGACGTCGTAGAGGCGGGCGCGGTCCAGGGCCTGTGCGATCAGGTCGGCCAACGAGGTGAGGATGGTTCGTTCGGCCAGGGAGAAGGAGCGGGGCCGGTCGTAGGAGAGCACCAGCAGGCCGGTGGGCCTTCCGGAAGCGATGAGGGGCAGGAACGCCCACGCGTCGCGGTCGCTGTAGCGGGGAGCCTGCGGATAGGCACGCTGAAAGTCGGCGAAGCTGGTGAAGAAGGTCGGGGTCTGTGCCGTCACCACCCGGGCGGCGGGGGTGGGACCGGACAGCGGCTCGCCGTCGAAGCGGGCCATGAACGCATCTGTGTATCCGCGGTGGCCGGCGATGCGCAGGCGACCGTCCTCGACCATCATCAGCCCGAGCCCTTGAGCCTCGAATGCGGGTACCAGCTGGGCGGTGACGCGGTCGACGACGTCCTTCACCCCGGCGGCCTCGGTCAGGGCCGCCGCGAGATACATCAGCTGATACAAGGACAATGCCCCGAGGGCGCCGCGCCCATCGGAAGAGCCCGTTTCGTCGCCCGGCTCGACGGCACCGTCCGCCACGGCTGTCAAGCGAACGCTGACGCCGGTGGCCCCGGGATAGAGCTGGAATGAGATCCGCTGGTCAGGTGGCCGGAGCGCGGTGAACCCGGTCGGTCTCCGGCTCATCTGCGCCGTCCGGTAGCGGTCCTCGAACGTCGGCTCGCTCAGCCACAGCAGCCGCTCCCAGGGGCGGGATCCCAGCAGGTCCGCGACCCCCGCACCCAGGAGTTCACCGGCCGCGGCGTTGAGGAAGCGGATCCGGCCGTCCAGGTCCAGCGCCAGGCAGCCCACCGGCAGGCGGTCCGTGAAGTCGTACGCGGCCAGCGCCTCGGCCCGGCTCGGCGTCCGCGGACGGTTCGGCCCCAGGACCACCGGCTGTGCGCCCGGCAGCAGCGGATACCCGTGCCGAGCGGCCTCCTCCAGCACCCGTGTCGCCCCGCGGCAGAAGTCCTCGATCGCCTCACGCTCGCGCTGGTCGAGCTCCGGGGGGTGCCAGGCCGGCCACACCAGGCACACGCCGCCCCACACCGCATCGTCGCCGGTGAAGGGTGCGGCCGCCACGACCGTTTCGTAAGGGGCCACCAGCCCGATCCGGGGATACCGCCGGGCCATGTCGTGGGGGCTGCCCACCCAGACCGGGGAACGCTCCCTCACCGCCTCCGACAGCGGAGTCGCATCGTCGATCCCGATCCGCGCCCACAGGGCGGCTATCCGCCGGGACATCCCGGACAGCGCCACCAGCTGAAGCGCGTGTTCCCCCGGCGGCAGTACGTACAGCATGCCGACGGCCGCGTCGACGCCCCGCACCAGACCGCCGAACAGCCCGGTGAGCCGGCCCAGACCCGGCGTAGGCCGCCGCACATCATGTCGCTGCACACGCTCACCCCGTCGCAAGCTCGCGTCCTCACCCGCACTCCGCGACTCCGCGAGCCCCCGCCCGCTGGGCCCGGACTGCCCGCCGGGAGCGCGACGTGCCAGGCGCCTACCCGGTTCCGCGGACGACAGCCACGGGAGAGTGGGCGTGCTGAAGCAGGGCCTGGCTCACCGAACCCAGGAGCAACCCCCTGAATCCGCCCATGCCCCGCGAGCCGACGACCGTGAGCGACGCCGTCCTGCCGGCGTCGATCAGTGCCTCGCGGGGGTCGCCGTGCACCACCGCGTGCCGCACCGGGACGTCGGGACGGCTCTGCCGGTGCCCCGCGAGTACCGCGGTTGTATCCATGCTCTCGTCCGCCGTGCCGGGTCGGCCCTTGTGCGCGTGCAGGGCGACGAGTTCCGCTCCGCGCAGCTCCGCCTCGGCAAAGGCGAAGTCGACCGCCTTGGCTCCGGCGGGGGATCCGTCGACGCCCAGCACGACCGGCCCTGACGGGGCCGGTTGCTCCCGCACCACCATCACCGGACACTGTCCGTGAGCGGCCAGGAACACCGCCGTCGAGCCCAGCAGCATCCCGATGAACCCACCCGTGCCCCGGGGTCCGACGACCACGAGATCCGCGGTACGCGACTGCAGTTCCAGGACCGACACCGCATCCCCCTGCAGCACGGTCCCCGTGACATTCACCTGGGGCGCAGTGCGCCTGGCGAGCTCCACCGACTCGCGGACCACGCGCTCGGCCGCGTCCTGGAACACGGTCGCCGGCGGTCCCAGAGGGGAGGGATCCATGGGCACGTGCGCCGGCATGGGCGGCGGCACAAGCGCATGCACCACGCGCAGCTCCGCGCGGCGCGACAGGGCTTCCCGGGCAGCTTCCGCCACTGCCGCGGAACTGAACTCCGAACCGTCGACTCCTGCCACGATCACACCGCCCACCGGCCTTCTCACCTCCGTGGATGTCAAGCGTGCAGGGCGTTTCCGCGCGAGTTGCCGGGAGGCGGCACGCGGGTGCCGCTCCTCCCCCGACAGGGTGCCTCGGGTCAGGGGCGGCCGCATCCCGGGGGCCGGGGCCGGTGTGCACCGGCCCCGGCCCCCGCTCACGTCATACGAGTCCGAAGGCCCGAATGACGGTCTGCGTCACCGAGGTGCCCGACCGCTGGTCGGCGGTCACCCGGAGCGACACGAAGTCGGCCCCGGAGGGAGCCCGCAGGGACGTCCGCCACGTCCCCTTCTTCTCCTGGAGGTCCTGCCGGTGCCAGGTGGCGCCGTCGTCGTAGGAGACCTCCAGCCCTGCGCCGGAGACGGCGTCCTCGGCGGGAGCGATGCCCGGCAGGACGGGGGTGATGGCGAGGTCCGCCGTGCGCCGCGCACGGCCGGCGGCGTCCAGGTCCGCCGCGTAGTCCAGTTGGGCCAGCGGAACGGTCCCGGGGGCCGAGGCGCCCGAGGTGAACCTCCATTCGGTGCGGGTGGCGGTGGAGTAGGGGCTGAACCCGGTGTCCCCGGTGGTGTCGGCGACGAGCCGGTACGGCAGCGTCCCCGGGTCCAGGTCGTAGGCGTACACGTAGGAGCTGTCGGTGCTGAGCAGTTGCCGTTCGCCCTGGTAGAGCTCGACGTGCTGCGACATGGCGGTTCCGTACTCGGCGCTGCCCGTGTGCGCCGTACCGGAGTCGCCGAAGCCGCCGACGTAGAACGAGAGGGACGTCTCGTCGCGGACGGGGAGGTCGTTGTCGAGGAGGCGTGGACGGACGACGGGGCCGAGCCAGCGTTCGTCCTGCTTGCTGCCGGGCCGGTAGGCCGTCGGCAGGTTGCCCGACCCCATCCAGCCGGGCAGGTAGGCGAATTGCTGCCATCTGACGTTGCCGCCCGCGGAGACCCAGTCGGTGCGCTCGCCGGGGGCGACGGAGTCCCCGCTGGTCTGGCTCGCGGCGCCCCACAGGTACGGCGGGTAGTCGACCCGCGTCTCGGTGGCGCGCTTCCCGGGCGGCTGGGCGAAGTCGAGGTCGAGACGCGCGAGGGCGCCCGGATCCGCGACGAGGGAGGGATCTTCGGGAACGCTTCCGGAGTGGTAGTCGACCAGGTCGTACAGGTACTCCGGTGCGGGATGGGCCTCGATCGCCAGCCGCACCCGCTGCTTGCGGGAGGCCGCGATGTCGCGGATGAGGGCCTCCCCCTCGTCCTGCGTGACCGACGCGACCGGGAGCGGCCCGGCCGTGACGTTGTCGGGGTCGCCGTACCAGTCGTTCTTCCTGCCCGTGCCGTCGTTGACCACCAGCAGCATCGCCGCGCCGGCTTCGTGCGCCGCCGCCGCCTGGTCGCTCGGCGGCACCTCACTGCCGGCGCGTACGACGACGGCCCTGCCGCGGGCCGGTACCCCCGCGTACTCGCCGGCGGATCCGGTCCCGGCGAAGACGGTGTCGAAGCGGGTGTTGCCCTCGGGGAGCGGCGGCGACCCGCGCTGCACGAGGGCGTCGTCGAGCGTGCGGTCGTCGTAGGCGATGGTCAGCGGTGTCTGCTGGGTACGGAGCCGGGTGGTGAAGACGAAGCTGCCCTTCTTCACCGAGTGGTCGTCGGTGGGAAGTGCCCAGAGGCTGTCGTAGCGGGAGTCCGGGAAGACCGACTCGACGAGGCCGCCGTCGCCCGCGGTGGGCTTGTCCGAGGTGAAGGACCGGTAGATCTCGAGCCTGCTGCTGACGACGGCGCTGGGTTTGGGCGTGATCGCCCGCACCTGGCGTGCCCGTGAGGCGTCGAGCGGCACCTCGCGGTCCGTGGTGAGGTCGACCTCCGGCGCGGCGAGCAGCGCGACCCCGAGGGAGTGGGGGCCGTGGGTGCCCTCCACCTCGGCGAAGGTCAGGACCGTGTAGGGGCCGGGCGCCAGACGCTGCGTCAGCGTCCCGTCCTCGGGCACCTCGGCGAAGGACGAGCCCTTGGTGCTCCGGATCTCGATGAAGCCGCCCATCGGCCTGCCGGAGCGGTCCTTCATCCGCACGGTGAGGTTGTAACGCTCGGGTTCGACGCTGACGCCCGCGGCTGTGTGTGCGAGGACGGCACCGCTGCCGTCACGGGCGAGGACCTGGGCGGAGTACTGGCCTGCGGCCCGGCCCCTCGGGTCCGCGGTGAGGCCGACCCGTGCGGAGCCGTGTGCCGGCAGATCGACGTGGTCCGAGGCCAGGGCGAACACCCCAGCCGCCGAGTCGCCCGGATCGAGGGACAGGTCCAGGGCGACGGGGTGGTCCGCGGTGTTGGTGTAGACGATCTCGCGTGCCACCGGCTGGGTCCCGGAGCTCGACCACTGGACGAGTCCGGCGTCCACCGAGCCGGTCGCGACGACGGGCGCGTCGTAGGCCGCCGCCACGTCGACCCGCCCGGTGCCCGCCCGGTAGGGCGTGTAGGCGGGTGTCCGGACGCTGGAGCTCATCAGAGCGTCCTTGATCTGCCGGCCCGTCCAGTCGGGATGCTGCTGCGCCAGCAGGACGGCCGCGCCGGCCACGTGGGGAGCGGCCATGGAAGTGCCGCTGAGGGTCTGGTAGTAGCCCTCGCCCGAGGCCGCGTACTGGGAGCGGGCCGCCAGCACGTCGATGCCGGGGGCGGTGATGTCGGGCTTGAGGCCGTCGTCGAGCCCGCGGGGCCCGGAACTGGACCGCGGGTCGAGCCGGTCGGAGGTGTCGACCACTCCCACGGTCAGCGCGGCGTCCGCCGTCCCCGGTGCCGACAGGCTGTACGGGGAGGGTCCCGCGTTCCCGGCGGCGACGACGAACAGCGCGCCGGTCTCGGCGCTGAGGGCGTTCAGGCTCTGGCTCATCGGGTCGGACTGGTCGGTGAGGTACCGGTTGCCGAGGCTCATGTTGACGACCTTGGCGTGCTCGGTCCGCGCCGCCCACTCCATGCCCGCGATGATCCAGGACTCCTGGCCGACGCCGTCGTTGTCGAGCACCTTGCCCACCATCAGGTCGGCGGAAGGGGCGACGCCCCGTTCCTTGCCGCCGGAGGCGGCGCCGGTGCCGGCCACGGTCGACGCCGTGTGGGTGCCGTGGCCGTCCCTGTCGGTGACGTCCTGGTCGGGAACAAAGCTCTCGGTGGCGACCACGCGGTCCACGAGATCGGGGTGCGCGGTGTCCGCGCCGGTGTCCAGTACGGCGACCTTGACCCCGGTACCGGTGGTGCCTGCGGCCCAGGCCGTGGGGGCACCGATGTGCGCGGTGGTGTCGGCGAGGAAGGCCTCCGCCTTGCCGTCGAGCCAGATCCGGTCCACGCCGAACGCGAAGGACGGCCCGTCCGGCAGGCGCTGACCGGCGGACGCACGGTTCTTCTGACGCTCGGTGCCGGTGCCGGTGAGCGCCGACCAGAACTGCGCCGCCCGCGACCGGCCGGCAAGCAGAGCCTCTCCGTTGATCGACGGGAGGTCGATTCCGGCCTCGACCCCGGGCAGCGCGGCGAAGGATCTCCTGGCGGCCGCCGACTTCAGGTGGCTGACGATGAGGGGGAGTTCGCGGGCGCGGGCGTCGTCGTACCCCTGGGCCACCAGTTGGGTGACATTGAACAGCCGCCGGTCGAGCCGGTCCGACGCGATGTAGGGCACGACGTCGTCGGGATAGACGTAGGTGTCGGAGCCGTCGGCGAGCACCCGGACCGATCCCGTGGCCCCGGGCGGGCGTTGCACGCTCACCGAGGCGGGTGTCCCGGCCGGGCCGGGCGTCACGGTCACCTTGTCGCCGGTGATCAGCGTGACGGTCGCCGCCGGCCCAGGGGTCCGCCCGGCGGGTACGGCTGGGGACGGGGGTCCTGGAGACGCCCCGAGCGCCTGACTGGGCGTCATCAAAGCGGCGACGAGGGCAGTTGTGACGCCCATGACCGCCGTTCCCGATCTTCGCGCAACTGGTCGCCGCACGGCACCTCCCATGGTTGATGGTCGACCGCGATTCGATCACCTCCGGCAAAGCCATGTACAGATCTTTCATTTCTGTCAACACGCCTACTACGCTGCGGTGTTCAGCACCCCACGGGGTCCAGGGGGCTTTCCCGACGAGCCTGCGGGTAAGGGGAGTTGGGGGAATACTCCCGTTGACACGGTGGCGACGAGGGGACGGGGCCCGCTGGTGGGTGCGGTGCGAGACGGCGAGACGGCGAGAACGCGGGAGCTGGCCCGTGAGGCCGTGCGGCGGTTGGCCCCGCCGGAGCTGCCGTACTTCGAGGAGACGGCCGACGCCTATTTCGAGGACCCGGCCCGAGCGCCCTGGAAGGCACGTGCCGAGCCGCTGGGCATCGGGATCGAGGCCCTCGCCGTGGGCTCTTGGACGCTCTTCGCCCTGCCGGTCGCGACGTCCGTCGTCGGAACCATCGCCACCGACCGTTTGCGCGAGGCGCACCGGCGGGGCTGGTGGCACAGGCGCGGAGCACGGGAGGAGGACCGCCCGGACGCCGCCCCGGACGGTGAGGCCGTCGGTGGTCAGGACGATGTCGCGGACAATCCGTTCGCCGCACCGGGCCCCGCCCGGTCCACGGCGCCGGTGGGACAGGAACCGTGGGACCTCGACCTGCTGCGGCGTGTCGCCTACGACAACGGGGTCAGGCTGGGTCTGTCGCCGGACCAGGCGGGACTCCTCGCCGACGCCGTCCTGGGCGGGGTCGTCGCGGGCCGGGACACGGCGGCTCCGGAAGCGGCCGGCCGGTCCGCGGACGGCGGCGGGGCGGAGGAAGCGCCCTCGTGACGGTGGTGTCGAGCGGAGCCGGGGCCGGCCGCTCGGCGGCGATGCAGGGGATGCAGCACCCGTTCCGGCTGCCCTCCGGCACCTCCCTGCGCTTCGCGTTGCTGATCATGAGCACGTCGGTGGCGATGGCGGCGGAACTCGGCTCGCTCGCCACTACCACGGCGTACCTCACGCTGGGCGGCGGCAGCGTGGACTCGCTGACCAAGGTGCTCGACTGCGCGTCGAGGAACTTCGCCGGCGCCGCGTCCGATCCCGAGGCGTTCGCCCGCCGCTGCGGGCTGTCGGACCTCGGCGGCGGCGGAAGCACCGTGGAACTGGCGGCCTTCGCCGCGCTCTGGCTGGGCGTCGGCATCACCTACTGGTTCCTGCCCGTCCACCGGCTGCGCCGCCGCCGACTGCGGCCCTTCCGGCCCGACGCGCACCCGGGCATCCAGGACACGCTCACCGAACTGACAGCCCTGGCCGAACCGCGGTGCGCGGTGCGCTTCGTCGTCGACCGGCGGGACCAGCGTCCCACCGGACTCGCCTTCGGAAGAGTCGGCCGACGCTACGTGATGCTCAGTGGCGGCCTGCTGCGTCTGCACGACCTCGATCCCGAGGCGTTCCGCGCGATCGTCCTGCACGAACTCGCGCACCTGCGCAATCGCGATGTGGACATCGCGTTCCTCACCCTCATCTGCCACCGGCTGTTCCTCTTCGCCGTGGCCGTCCCGATGGCGGTGACGGCGCCGTTCGCCCTGCTGGTGAGCTGGCTGCTGCTGCCGAGCAGTGCGGTCTTCGGGACGCTGCTCATCGGCGCCCAGTGCGCTCTCGCGGTCACGGTCGCGCACTCCGTCGGCGCGGTACTGCGCAGCCGCGAGTTGTACGCGGACGCCCGGGTCGCGCTGTGGACACGCGGCGCCCACTCCCTGCGGCGCCTGCTCGCCGCGCAGCACGTCCACGAGCGGACCGCACCCCGCCGGCGGCTGCTCCGCCGCACGCATCCTTCCGCCGCGAAACGGCTGGCCGCGCTCGGCGACACCGGCCTGCTCTTCCGCTTCTCCCCCTGGGACGCCTTCGGACTGGCGCTGTCCTGCTCGCTGGTCTACCTCCCGGTGGCGCAGTGGACCGGCGACGCGATCGGGCTGACCGACCGCGACAGCGTGCCGCGCACCCTGGTCCCCGCCGTACTGCTGGGCGGCAGCGTGGCCGCGGGCATCTGGCGCGCCACGCTGGGCGCACATCTGAACCGCACCAGGTGGGCGGGGGCCCACTCCACCGGGCTGGCCGTGGGCTGCGGCCTCGCACTGGGCACGTTCGGGGACGAGGAGCACCGTACGGCCCTGGCCCTGAGGGTCTCCGACTCCCCCGCGGTGCAGGTGGCGTTGTGGCTGATCTTCGCCGCCTCCGGCTACGCATTCGTACGGTGGAACGCGGTCACCGCCCGCGCCTGGGCGCCGGTCGTGCTGGCCGCCCGCCGTCCATACCTGCCGATCGCCTGCTGTTGCGCGGCGGCCGTGGCACTGCTGGGCATCTGGCTCGGCCACGTCCGTCCCCTGGGGCAACCGGGCTTCTCCCTGCTGACCATGCCGAGTCCGCTGAACCTGCTGCCCACACCGCTGGACTACCTCGGCTATGTGTTCTCCATGGCCGTCGTCCTCCCTCCCCCGCCGGCCGTGATCGCGGTGGTCGCCGCCACCGCCGCGGTGCCGCTGGCAGCGCCGTTCTGGGCACGGCTCCTCGCCCGCGGCAGGGACGACGCGCACACCGCGGGTGCCCGACGGTTTCTGCTCCGGTCCCCGTCCGCGGAGGCGTCCGCGGCGCTCCTCGCGCCCCAGCGCCTGCGTCCGATGCGGGCGCTGGTGGGCGGCGTCGTGTTCGGTGGGGCCGCTGGCTTCGCGCTGTGGACGGTGCACGTGGACAGTGCCCTGGTCCTCCCGTGGCCGATCCAGTGGCTCGGTTCGGTGTTCACCCTCTACACGGTGCCCGTCGCGATGCTGCTGCAACTGGCCGCCGGATTCTTCGCCGCACGGCGCGGCGCGCACCTCGACCTGCGCGCCCTGCACGGCGTGCTCGCCGTGATCGGAGCGGGGCTGCTGCTCCCCTTCGCCTCGTTCCTCTCACGCGACCACTTCGCCTGCGTCCGCTGGGGCGTCAGCCACCCGGCGTGCCAGGAGGATCCGCTGTCCGGCATGGTGTTCATCTCGACGACGATCACGGCCTGGACGGCCGCCTTCGCCCTGCTCCTCCTGCCCGCATGGACGGCGCTGCTCGACAAGGTCCGGAGTCCCGCGGCCCTCCCCGGTCCGCGGGTGCCATGGCGCGCACCCGGGCGGCCGCCTCGGCCGCATGGGTGACGCTGCGCACCGCCTCGGCACCCGGCCTGCCATGTCACCCGACGGCGCCCGTGCGCCGTGCTTACGGTGACGCCAGGAGGTGGCGGATGCGCGTGGGGCTTCAGGCACTCGGCATCGGTGACGGTGCCCGTCCGGAGATCATCAAGGCGGTGGCCGCGGCCGCCGAGACGCACGGCTTCGCCCGGCTCTGGTGCGGCGAGCACGTGGTCCTCGTGGACGCGCCCGACTCCCGCTACCCCTACTCCGCCGACGGCCGGATCGCCGTGCCCGCGGACGCGGACTGGCTGGACCCGCTCCTCGCCCTGAGCTACGCGGCCGCCGTCACCAGCAGCATCGGACTCGCCACCGGTGTGCTCCTGCTGCCCGAGCACAACCCCGTCGTGGTCGCCAAACAGGCCGCCACGCTCGACGTGCTCTCCGCCGGGCGGTTCACGCTCGGGCTCGGGGCCGGCTGGTCGGCCGAGGAGTTCGCGGCGCTCGAGGTCCCCTTCGCCGGGCGCGGGCGGCGCGCCGAGGAGTACCTCGCCGCGATGCGAGTCCTGTGGGCCGAGGATCCGGCCTCCTTCGCCGGGGAGTTCACCGCCTTCGAGGCGATCCGGGTCAATCCGAAACCGGTGCGCGGCGGCCGGCTCCCGGTCGTGGTCGGCGGCAACAGCGACGTCGCCCTGCGCCGCGCGGCGCGGCACGCCGACGGCTGGTACGGCTTCTACGTCGCGGCGGCCGACGTCCCCTCGCATGTGGCCGTCCTCGCCGACGAGTGCGCCCGCACGGGCCGCTCCCTCGATGGATTCACCATCGCCGTCGCGTTGACCGACGGCACGCCGGGGCAGCTGCCCGGTCTCGCCGCGGCGGGCGTCTCGGAGATCGTCGTCGTCGGCACGCCCCCGCCGGCACCAGAAGCGGCGGCCGGCTGGGTCGAGGACCTCGCCCGGACATGGATCGTCCCGGACGAGTGACCCACGGCCGCCCGTACCGCCGGCGAACGGCAAAGGGTCTGCCCGTGACCGCGCGGCCGTGAGCAGACCCTTCGTCAGGCAGGCCTGACTACTTCTTGAAGGAGTAGTTCATCATCTTCGTCGCGTCCGACGCCCGGCTGGTCGCCGAGGAGGAGGCGAGAACGGTGCCGATGACCGTCTTGCCGTTCCGGGTCGCAGCGAAGACCAGGCAGTACTTGGCGGCCGTGCCGGATCCGGTCTTGATGCCGATGGTTCCCGCGTAGCTGCCGAGCAGGGTGTTGGTGTTGGTCCACGTCATGTAGCGGTAGCCGCCACTCTTCGTGGTCACCTTCTGCTTGGTCGACTTCGTCTTCACCACGGTGCGGAAGTTGATGTACTTGATCGCACTGGTGGCGAGCTTGGTGAGGTCGCGCGGGGTGGAGTAGTTCGCCCCGTTCCCGATGCCGTCGAACGAGTCGAAGTGGGTGTTCTTCAGACCCAGGGTCTTGGCCGTCGAGTTCATCTTGCCGATGAACGACTTGACCCGCGCTGCCCGCGAGGTGCCGGTGCCGAACTTGTCGGCGAGGGCGTAGGCCGCATCGCAGCCGGACGGGAGCAGCATCGCGTACAGCAACTGACGGACAGTCAGCTTGTCGCCGACGACCAGGTGCGCCGAGGAGGCGCCCTTGGCGACGATGTAGTCGCTGTACGCCTTCTGGATCGTGACCTTGGCGTCGAGGTTGAGATTGGGCTGGGCGAGCACGACGCGCGCAGTCATGATCTTGGTCGTCGAGCCGGTGGAACGACGGACGTCGGCGGACTTCTGGAAGAGGGTCTTGCCGGTCGCGTAGTTCATCACGAAACCGCCCTTGGCGGTGATCGCGGGCACCGGAAGAGTCGCGGCCTGGGCGGGGGCGGTCAGCACCCCCGCGGACAGCAGCCCTCCCGCGGTGACGGCCACCGTGACCACGCGAGATGTCATTTTTATGGCGCTTTTCAAAACGTATGCCCCCATGTGTTCCTGCGGATTGACGGCAGGAATCAGCCGTCGACGCATTGGACAACCGGGAGGGGCAAAGGGATGTACCACCCACCAAGAATTCTTCAGGCCTTCTCCGTCCCACCACACGGCCGGGCCGCACACCCCGGGTCCACGAGCAACAGCGGTGGTGTGTGAGGGAGTTCGTACCGTCGGCCTGCCCGCCGGAGCCTGACGGATGAACAGTGGGCCATGGTCGAGAGGTGACCGCCGGCGACGCGTCCCGGCCCGCGTTCGCCCCGCGAGACGTTGCTCAACCTTCTACTGCAGCAGAGGCCGTCACGCACGCAACAAAGCTCCGGTCGGAGCAGGTGAACTACCAAGTCGCCTGCACTGAACGGAGCTTCAATGGGCCTCGCGCGGTCGGTGACCTGCCGTCGACACTGGCGACCTTCCCTGATCCACGTGACCGACGCGGCACGCGGCACGCGTGGGGCTGCTACTCCCCCGGGCCTCCGGGCAGGAGTACACGGTCTTTCCCAGCGAATACGCGACCTCTCCGCCCTTCACGACGTACGCGCGCAGCGTCAGCGGGGTGTCTTCGGGGAGGTCACCCGATCCGTAGTCGGTGTAGTCACCACTCCAACCGGCGCGAACGCAACCGTTGCCGACTCGGGTGCGGTCAGCTTCGCAGGTAGGTCAGGACGGCGAGTACCCGGCGGTGGCCGTCGGCCTCGGGGAGGTCGAGTTTGGTGAAGATGTTGCCGATGTGTTTGGCCACTGCGGCGTCGCTGATTCCGAGCGTTCGGGCGATGGACGTGTTGTTGTGTCCTTCGGCCATATGCCCGAGCACCTCCCGTTCCCGTGTCGTCAACCGGTCGAGTGGGTTGGTCGTGCGTCGGCGGTTCAGCAACTGCCGTACCACATCGGGGTCGATGACGGTCTCGCCGGCCGCGACCCGCGACACCGCGTCGGCGAAGTCGGCGACCTCGCCGACGCGGTCCTTGAGCAGGTAGCCAACTCCGGCCCGACCTGACGGGCCGAGCAGTTCAGCGGCATACGCGGTGGCCGCGTACTGCGACAGCACGAGGACCGCCGCGTTCGGGTCGCCGGCGCGTAGTGTCACCGCGGCACGCAGCCCTTCGTCGGTGAAACTGGGCGGCATGCGGACATCGGTGATGACCAGGTCGGGTCGGTGCTCTCGGGCGGCCGCCAACATCGAGTCACCGTCGCCGACCGCCGCCACCACGGTGTGGCCGAGTCCTTCGAGCAGGCTGACGAGTCCGGCCCGCATGAGCGTGGCGTCTTCGGCGAGCACTACTCGTAGCGACATGGCAGGTCGATCCGCACTGTGGTGGGTCCTCCTTGTGGGCTGCTGATCTCCAGGGTGCCAGCCACGACGGCCACTCGGTCGGCCAGTCCCCGGATGCCTGTGCCCAGTGACGGTTCAGCGCCGCCCCTGCCGTCATCAACGATTGTCAGCGCCAGTCGTTGTTCAGCGAGTCTGCCACTGATCTGGATACGAGTGGCCGCGGCGTGTCGTACGACGTTGGTCAGGGCCTCCGAGACCACGAAGTAGGCGGTGGCCTCGATCTCGGGCGGCAGCCGGCCGGGCAGGTCGAGGTCGACCTCGACCGGAATCGGAGACCGTTCGGCGAGTTCGCGTACCGCCTCGATCAGCCCGAAATCGGTGAGGACCTGAGGATGGATGCCGCGGATCTGGTCCCGGAGGGTCGTGAGTGCCAGGCGAGCCTGCTCGTGAGCCTCGCCGACGAGTTCACCGGCGCGTCCTTCTGTGTCGGCCATATGCCGCTCGGCCAGACCCAGCTTCATCGTCAGGAGAACCAGGTGCTGCTGCGCGCCGTCGTGCAGGTCTCGCTCGATCCGACGGCGTTCGGCCTCGAAGGCGTTGACCAACCGGCTGCGCGACCGGGCCAGCTCCTCCACCTGACGGTTCATCTCGGTGCCGGTGGGCGCGAGCAACCACTTGGCGAAGGCGGCCTGGGCACCGCCGAGCACGCTGATTCCGTACAGGGTGACCACTGTCGCGGGCACCCCGACCAGACCGGCGACGACGCCCGCCTGCCCGACAGTCTCAACCGTCCAGCTGGCCAAGGCGATATGGAAGTCCGCATGGACGCCGGCGCCCAACCCAACCCACAGCGGCAGCGTCAGCAGGAGGAGGCAGATGAGCAGGACGAACACCGCGGCGAGGTCGAGGAGCGCAAGCACCGACAACAGACACACGCAATAGCCGAATTCGCGCCAGGTGGCAGCCTCGGCCGCCCGCCGCCGCACCCACGCCCAGCCGCTCAGGGGCGCGGGTGCGTGCGGGTCGCGAACCGCCACCGGCTCCATGAAGCCGAGCCGATGGCGCTCCAGCGCCCCGATCGTTACGCTGACGAGCAGCAACAGCGGCGGAAAAAGCAGCAGCGGCAAAACAACCAGCCAGGCGATCGAGACGACCGCCACGCTACTGACCACATAAGCCAGGCTGCGCCACGGCCATCGCGACCGGACGAATCGGATGGGGTTGCCCGCCATCGCCCGCCACACACTCGTAGCCACGGTCACGACCCTACAGGCGCATGATGCCGAGCAGCGAGGCGGCGGGGTCCAGCGCCGAGAATGTATAGGCCACTGTCGCGAGTAGCAGCAGACATGCGGTCAGGGCCGTGATGACACCGAGTGTAGTGTTCATGAATCTCACGCGGGTGGCGCTTGGGACGGCGGTGATACGCCGCCTCCAGAAAAGGACGCTCACGAGGACGGTCGCCACCATCAGCGTGGCGGATACCACCACCATGACCCAGTCGTATCGCTCGACATCGCCGAGCAGTACCGTCAGCGCGGGGGAACCAGCGTGCGGGCCGGCCGAATGCCTCAGCCCTTCGCGCATTTCACTCAAAACCTGTGCGAGTTTCCCGTCGGCGGTTCCACCGGGTAGCACCCCGAGCAACGCGCCCATCGGTACGGCCGTCGCCGGGATGTTGAACATCAACACAACCACGGCGGCAACCGTCGACACCGTTGCGGCGATGGCAACCGCCGCGTACCAGGCCTGGGCACGCAGATATCTCTGCCACAGCGCGGCGGCGAGCAGGGCGAAGACAATGACCGACAACGAGCTGATTGCCACCTTGATCGCATGCCACTGGAACCAGTAGTCGACCAGCGTCGTCAGGTGGGCGGGGAACGCCGGAGTTCCGCTTCGCCAATACTCGACGAGAGCACGCCCGAAGGCGTCCCGCAGTTTCGCGTCACTGTAAGCCCCGAAGGTTGGACTCAGGAGGGTCCTGGGGGCGGGCTCGAATGCTGCCACCAAAGCTGCGCTGACCACCAGCAGCAACCCGATCACGGGCACCGAATGCAGTCGAACAGTTTTGCGGTCGGAATCTGGTGTCCGTTCGGCGGCACCAGTTGCGGAGATCAGTCGAGTTCGCATGAGACGACGGTAGAGAAAGGGCCGCTCGCAGCGCTATGGCACATGAGCTAGCACAGCTGGGTGAGGCTGCGCTACCCGAGCGGTATAGCTAGCTCTACCTCAGGTCGAGTACGCCACCTATCACCCAATAGCAACAAGATGGGCACTAAATATTCGATTTCTCACCAGGAGTGATCTACCCCGGCTCTCTCCAGAAGTACAAGATCATCCTCAGCGGTAACATCACCAGCACGCGGCAGGCGCTCACAAAAAGGGGGCGGCAATCCCCGACGAGCCCGTCGACCTCCATGTCTGATTTCCGCCAGAACCACAGGACGTCGTTGGATACATTCGCGGCTCATGTCCACCGAGTGGGAGCTTGGAGATGAACGTGACGACACGTGACTTGCTCGCCGCGGCCGCAGCGCACGCCGCCGACTTCCTGGAAAGCCTTGATGATCGTCCTGTACACGCCGCCGCCGCGCTGCCCGATCTGCGTAAAGCACTGCACCGCCCACTGCCGGACAAACCTCAGGCGGCAAAGACTGTCCTGGATGAGCTTGTATCCGATACGGCCGGCGGACTGCTCGGCAGCGCAGGTGGGCGGTTCTTCGGGTGGGTGATCGGCGGCGGTGTTCCTGCTGCGTTGGCCGCGGACTGGCTGACATCGACGTGGGATCAAAACGCCGCGCTGTACGCGTGCGGCCCGGCGGAGGCAGTGATCGAAGAGATCACCGGAGAATGGCTCAAGGAGCTTCTCGGGCTACCCGGCTCCGCCTCTTTCGCTTTCACAACCGGAACACAGATGGGCCACCTGACCGCATTGGCCGCCGCACGCCATCACCTGCTGGAGTCTCGCGGCTGGGACGTTGAGCGACAGGGCCTGGCCGGCGCACCGGCAGTACGCGTATTGACCTCGGGTCTGGAGCACGCCTCCATCCAGCGTTCCGCACGACTACTGGGAATCGGTACCGACGCGCTGGTGGCAGTGGGACACGACGAGCACGACCGAATCGACCTGGCTGAACTGGAACGAACGCTCGATGAGCACGCCGACGCCCCGACCATCGTGTGCCTGCAGGCCGGTGAGATCAACACCGGTGCCTTTGACGACTACACCCGGGCATGCCGGCTTGCTCACACATACGACAGTTGGGTACATGTCGACGGCGCGTTCGGGCTCTGGGCTGCGGTCAGCCCAACCCACCGTCACCTGCTGACTGGTCTGGAGCTCGCGGACTCGTGGACCACCGACGCCCATAAGTGGCTGAATGTGCCTTTCGATTCCGGTTTGGTGTTCGTCGCGCACCCGGATGCACACCGCGCGGCCATCTCCACTCGAGCGAGCTATCTCGTGCACGCTGGCGACGCAAGCGCTTCTGTGAGCTCTGGCCCGCCGGCACGTGATCAGATCGATTGGAATCCCGAGTGGTCGCGCCGCGGCCGCGGCGTGGCTGTCTACGCTGCCCTGCGTTCTCTGGGACGACAGGGCATCGCCGAAACAGTGGAACGCTGCACTCGCCATGCTCAGCGCCTCGTCACTGAGATCGGCGCTCTGCCCGGGGCCGAGGTGATCGTGGCCCCACAGATCAACCAGGGCCTGGTACGTTTCCTTGCCCCGGATGGCGGCCACGACCAGCACACCGATACCATCATCGACCGAATTCAGGCCACTGGCCAGGCGTGGTTCGGCGGATCTACTTACCGGGGAATGCGCGTCATGCGCATCTCGGTCGTTAACTGGCGAACTACTGACGGCGATGTCGATCGCGCAGTGACGGCCGTCCATGACGTTCTCGCAGGGGTGGTTCGCGAGTTCGAAGAGGGCCGCGTCTCAAATGCCCCGTGGCCGACTCGCCGGGGCAACTCTTAAGGACAGCACCGGCGCCTGAACAGGAAACTTGACAGTTACCTGCGGCCGACCGTCCGTACGCACCGGAGTTGCCCAGCAGGTGGTCGATGGCCATTCGCCGACCAGCACATCGCGGTCGCCGATTCGGAGGAGAATGTCGCTTTTCCACTTGCCGTTGAGGATCTCTCCGGCCGACTCGCCGGCGAAGAATGCGCTCAGCGACTCCAGGAGGACCGACCAGGCCCTTCGCCTCATCACCCGCGGAATGTACCGCACGACGGTCAGTTACCAAGTGCACACAAAAAAGGTCAGAATGGCGGCCCCGGGCTCCGTCATACCGACGGCGGGCCCGCCTCGATGCGGTGCAGTACCGGGAGCAGGCGGTCCAGGTCCGGGTTGCTCTGGACCTGCCGCTCGTCCCACCATGTGGCGCCGGCGTCGCGCAACGGCCCGATCACGTCCCTGGCCTTCGCCGCGTCCAGGGGCGTCGCACCGCCGAGCACGAACTCGAAGGGGCGCTCGATCCCGGCCGTACGGTGCTTGCGCACAAAGCTGACCAGCTCCTGCACCTCCGCCACGTCCGGCACCTGACCATGCCGGGCCGTCTCGAACAGCGGCACCGCACCGTCCCATCGCGCGGCCCGCCGCATGGGCGCCCGGCGCGGCCAGAACCCCCCGATCCAGACCGGCGGAGCGGGCTGCTGCACGGTGGCGGGCAGGAGTGTCACGTCCCGCACCTCGTAGTGCCGGCCGTAGTGGTTCACCGGCTCGCCCGACCAGAAGCGCCTGAGTACCTCCAGTCCTTCGTCAAGGCGCTCGCCGAGGACGCGCGGCTCGGCGGTGTCGCCAAAGCTCGCGTACTCGTCCTCGACCGGACCGCCCAGGCCCGCGGCGAAGATCGCCCGGCCACCGCTGAGGTGGTCCAGCGTGACCACCTGGCGGGCGAGCTGCTGCGGGCGGTAACGGGGAACCGGCGTCAGCAGGGTGCCCAGCCGGATCCGGGAGGTCGCCAGCGCGGCGGCGGTCAGCAGCATCCAGGGGTCGCCGAAGGGACGCCCCTGGTGCCGCCGGTGCAGTACGTGGTCCCACACGAAGAATCCGTCCCAGCCGGCCTGCTCGGCGGCGGCCGCCGCGGTCGCGACGTTGCGGGGGTCCGCGAAGTCCCCGAAGTTGGGCACGTTGATCGAGAAGCGCATCCCCGCAGGATGCCCAGTCGGCCGTCCAAGGGGCAATCGGATTTGGATCGAGCCGGCAGCCCCGTTGCGGGACCTCACACGGCGGGCCGGGGCGGGTGGCGCAGCAGGGTTCCGGCCTTGGCTTCGAGGAGTGCCACCGCGAGCAGTTCGCCGTCGGCGGGGCCGTAGTGGTCGAGTGCCTCCTCGTGGAGGAGGCGAACGGTGTCCGCGATGGCGTGCGGCGTACCGAGCTGCGCTGCCAGGGCGGTCACCGTGGCGAGTTGGTCACGGATGTGGTCCAGGCCGAAACTGGGGAGGTAGTCACCGGCGAGGAGGGCCGGCAGGTCCTTCCTGATGAACGCGCTGGAGGCCGGGCTCTCGGCCAGGACCTGCGTGAGCACGCCCAGGTCTATGCCGGCGCGGTCACCGAGCAGCAGGGCCTCCGCGGTGGCCGCCGCCTGGCCGAACCACAGGAGGTTCACGAGCAGCTTGGCGGTGTAGCCGGTGCCGGGTCCACCGACGTGGGTGAGGCGGTCGGCGACCGCGGACAGGACCGCGCGATGGCGGTCGAGAAGTGCGGTCTCACCTCCGACGAACAGCCGCAGCCGTCCCGCGGCGGCGTCCTCGGGGGATCCGCCGATGGGTGCCTCGAGGAATCCGTGTCCGTGCGCGGCCGCCCGCTCCCGGCAAGGAACCGCCGCCGTCGGGGTGTTGCTGCTCATGTCGATCCAGACGGCTCCTGGCGCGAGCGCCTCCAGCACCCCGTCGCCGACGGCCTCCGCGACCTCGGCCGGTCCGGGCAGGACGGTGAGCAGGACGTCCGCCCCCTTCGCCGCGCCCAGGGCGGAGCCCGGCCACTGGGCCCCGCACGACAGGACCGCTTCCCGGCATTCGGGCCGTACGTCGAAGGCCCGCACCTCGTGTCCCGCGCGGACGAGATTGCCGCACATGGGTTCACCCATGCGCCCGACACCGAAGAGGCAGATCGTCGACACAGGCGGATGGTATCCCGGCCGCACGGAGGCCCCTTTCGGCCTGCGCTACCGGCGAAGGCCGAGCGCGTCCCGGCCCGCGTAGCGGGCCTGGGCGCCCAGTTCCTCCTCGATGCGGATGAGCTGGTTGTACTTGGCGGTACGGTCCGAGCGGGACATCGACCCGGTCTTGATCTGACCGCAGCCGGTAGCGACGGCGAAGTCGGCGATCGTGGTGTCCTCGGTCTCCCCGGAGCGGTGCGACATCACTACCGTGTAGCCCGCCCGGTGGGCGGTGCCGACGGTGGCCAGGGTCTCGGTGAGGGTGCCGATCTGGTTGACCTTCACCAGGATCGAGTTGGCGATCCCGTTGCCGATGCCCTCGCGCAGCAGGGTCTCGTTGGTGCAGAACACGTCGTCGCCGGTGAGCTGGCAGCGGTCGCCGAGCCGCTCCATGAGCAGCCGCCAGCCGTCGAGGTCGTCCTCGGCCATGGGGTCCTCGATCGAGGCCACCGGGTGGCGGGCCACCAGTGCGGCGAGGTAGTCCACGTGCTCCTCGGGTGTGCGGCGCACGCCCTCGCCCGCGTAGTCGTAGACCCCGTCCCGGAAGAACTCCGAGGTGGCGGGGTCCATGACGACGGTGATGTCCTCGCCGGGCTTGTAGCCGGTGCGCTCGACGGCGCGGACGACGAAGTCCAGGGCCTCGTCGGCGGTCCGCAGGTTCGGGGCGAATCCGCCTTCGTCGCCGACACCGGTGCTGTGGCCGGCCGCGACGAGGTCGCCGCGCAGGGTGTGGAAGACCTCGGAGCCCATGCGGACGGCCTCGGCGAAGGTGGCCGCGCCGATCGGGGCGATCATGAACTCCTGGAAGTCCAGCGGGTTGTCGGCGTGCGCGCCGCCGTTGATGATGTTCATCATCGGCACGGGCAGCAGTCGCGCGTCCACTCCGCCGACGTACCGGTACAGCGGCAGGCGGTGGGCGGCCGCGGCGGCCTTGGCCACGGCGAGCGAGACTCCCAGGGTGGCGTTCGCGCCGAGCCGGGATTTGTTGGGGGTGCCGTCCAGTTCGATCAGCGCCGTGTCGACGGCGGCCTGGTCCTCGGCGTCGAGGCCCGTCACGGTGTCGGCGATGGTCTCGTTGACGGCGTCGACGGCACGCCGCACCCCCTTGCCGTGGAAGCGGCCGGGGTCCTCGTCGCGCAGCTCCACGGCCTCGCGGGCGCCGGTCGACGCCCCGGAGGGTACGGCGGCACGGCCGGTCGAGCCGTCCGACAGCTCGACGTCCACCTCGACGGTGGGGTTGCCCCGGCTGTCGATGATCTCGCGCCCGAGGACTCGGGTGATGGCGGTCATGGTGCAGCTCCTCACGTTCGGATCCGGAATAAGTTCCTCGTTGAAACAAAGTGAGTTCCCGGAGGGAACTTACTATGGGTCCATGAAGATGCACAACGCCGACGCGACCTGCGGGATCGCCCAGGCCGCCGTGGTCCTGGGCGACTGGTGGAACGTCCTGGTCCTGCGCGAGGTGGCCCGCGGCCACGTACGTTTCGACGCCCTCGCCGCGGAACTGGGCCTGTCCCGCAAGGTCCTCACCGAACGCCTCGGACGGCTCGTCGCGAACGGCGTCCTGCGTCGCAGCCTCTACCAGCGCCGCCCGGTCCGGTACGAGTACCTGCTGACCGACGCGGGCGCCGGGCTGCTCCCCCTCCTGGTGGCGATGCAGGACTGGGGCGACCGGTGGGTGCTGGGCGACGGAAGCCTGACCGCCACGGCGGCCGAGGACAGCGCGGAGCACGCCCGCGTGCACTCCCTAACCGGCACCCGGCTGGCCGCGGGGCTGGAACTGCCGGGCACTGACGGGACACCGCGCGACGCGGTCTCCCCCGACGCCGCCGCGACCGTCCTGTTCACCTACCCCGCCACCGGGGTGCGGTGGGACGAGCCGCTGCCCGGCGCGGCCGGTTGCACCCTCGAGAACCGGCTGTTCCGCGACGCCTGGCCCGCCTTCCGGGACGCGGGCGCCGCCGTCCACGGCGTGAGCACCCAACTCCCCCACGAGCAGGCCGCCTTCGCCCAGGCGGAGTCGGTGCCGTACCCGCTCCTGTCGGACGCCCGTCTTCATCTCGCCGCGGCCTTGCGCCTGCCCACCTTCCACGCCGCCGGACGGCCGCGGCTCAAGCGCAGCGTGCTCGTACTGGACCGGCAGCGGACGGTCCGCCACGTGCTCTTCCCCGTCGACGACATCGCCCACGCGGTGGACGAGGCCCGGCGGCTGGCCGCGGAGGTCGGCCGCGTTCCCGCCTGAGAGCCGCACCGCGGCGGCGCGCGGGCGTGCGGTGCCCGGTAGCGACCCATGTGCGCCGCCCCCGCTCCCGTGCGCTCCTGCCGAGAGCCGTTCCCGCCTGTCAGGATCGACGCGGGGGCGGCTCGGTTGCAGCCGCGAGCAGGACTGCGACAGGGGGGCGTATGACGCGGCGATGGCTGGTGACGGGGTGTTCTTCGGGACTGGGGTACGCGCTCGCGAGCGCTGTCGCGGAATCCGGTGACCTGCTGGTCGCCACGGCACGGCAACCGGCCGTGCTGGAGGATCTGGCGGCCCGGTACCCGGGCCGGGTCACGACCGCGGCGCTGGACGTACGCGACCCGGGCCACTGCGAGGCCGCGGTGGCCCACGCCGTCGAGCACTTCGGCGGGGTCGACGTGCTCGTCAACAACGCCGGAACGGGCCTGCTCGGCGCGCTGGAGGAGGTCTCGGACGACGAACTGCGCGACCAGTTGGAGGTGCTGACGGTCGCCCCCTGGCGTCTGACGCGCCTGGTCCTGCCGCTGATGCGCCGCCAGGGCTCCGGCCACATCGTCAACATCTCGTCCCTCGCGGGCCGGATGGGCTTTCCCGGGCTGTCCGCGTACGTGACGGGCAAGTACGCGCTGGAGGGCATGAGCCAGGCACTCGCCGCGGAGGTGGCACCGTTCGGGATCCGGGTGACCGTGGTCGAACCGGGCGCGTTCGCCACCCGTTACGGCACGGCGCTGACCGACGCGGCCACCTGCATCCCGTCCTACGCGCAGAGCACGGGCGAGACCCGTACGGGCATGCGCGGCATGGCCGACAACCCCGCCCTCAGCGACCCCGGGACCTTCGCCACCCACGTCCTGCGGCTCGTCGCGTCGGACGCGACGCCGCTGCGCCTGCCGATCGGCCCCGACGCCTACGCCTTCCTCGACATGATCGAAGCCGCCGCCCGCGAGGAGCTAACGGCCGCCCGCGCGTTCATCGCCGACGCGGTCCCCCCGCCGGCGGACGACAGCGCCTCCCCGGCGCCCCTGACGACGGGCCCGTGACGTCCGCACCGCCCAAAACGTCGTCTACGTCCCGGCAATCAGGCTTCCGTGGCCTCACCTTGGTCCCTGCGCGGTGCGGCTCAGCACAGCGCGCAGGCGTTCACGCCCCGCGAGAACGCTCGCCTCCCACAACCCCGCGATGTCAACGGCCACCGAAAGGAGCTGCAGCCGCTCTTCTTCGGCACGGAAGGCAACGCCTCCCACGTTCCGGTCCAGCATCCTCACAGCGGTGAGCGCCGCATGGCCGCAGGACATCGCGTCCTCCGCACTCCCGCCGGCGTTCGCCAGGAGAGCGTGACGCATGACCAGGACGGCGAAGGGGGCGTACCTGTCGGCGACGCCCGACACCTCCTCTTCACGTGGTTGGAGTTCGGCGAACCGCTCCAGCGCGCGGACGCGATCAAGGGCGTCGGCAACCGGGCGGTCGGCGTACCAGAGGGCGTGAGCGGACTCCACGTACAGATCCATGTCGGTCTCTCGCCCGGCCTCTCCGGCCCGCAACCCCACGAGCAGCGGCGCCATCCGCTCCACGCATGCCGCCACGTACAGGCGGACCGTCTCACGCCCGGTACGTCGCAAGGTCTCTGCCACGGCATCCGGCACCAGGGTCCTCACGCCCACCTCCCCAAGGCGATGGATACAGAGACATCGTGTTCAGCGCAGTCTCCACGGCGCCTCACCACCGCCCAACGGCGCAAGCCCTCGCCATGCCGGGCGGATCAGGTCTCGGCGAGGAGCCAGCGGACCTCGCGGCGGAGCAGTTCGCGGCGGGTGGCGGACGCGTAGGACTCGACGCCGTGGCCGAGGGCGTCGTAGACCGTGCGCCGGCTGCCGTCCTGCCGGGCGAGCACCAGCGGGTGGTCCCGGCCGTCGAGGCTGTGCGCCAGGAGCACGTCCGCCTCCCGCAGCAGCTCCAGATGGCTGTAGAGCTCGTCGTGGACCGTGATCTCGCCGAGGCCGGCCAGCACGGGGCCTGCGGCAGGGGTCAGTCGCTGCGGGCCGATCGGCGGGTGCATCGACAGGCCCGTCACCCAGCGCACCCCGAGGCGTTCCGTCCATGCGGGCACCGACCCGAAGGTGTTGGCCGCGGTGTGCACGCCCAGGAGGGGCCGGCCGGAGGCCAGGTAGTCCAGGAGTGCCGTCGGCGGTCCGGTCGGCGGGCCCGGGGGCGAGTCCAGACCGCTGTTGACGATCAGCAGGTCGGCGTCCGGCAGGCCTGCGCGGTCCGACCGGTCGGTGGTCGCGACGGTGCACGTCCACCCGGCGTCGTCCAGACAGGACGCGATGGCCCTCGAGGTCGCCGTGAAGTCGTGCCAGGGGTCGTCGGCCCCCGTCACGCCGGAGAGGACGACGATGCGCTTCACGGGATGCTCCAGGGGCGGGCCGCGGGCGCGGCGGGAACGGGGACCGGGAGCAGCAGGCCTTCCTCGCGGAGCCGCCGCCACAGGGCGGGCGGGACGTCGGTCGTCGCCCAGTCGAGGTTCTGCCGGACCTGGTCGTACGAGGCGGGTCCGGTGAGGACGCAGGAGACGGCGGGGTGTCCCAGCGGGAACTGGAGTGCGGCGGCGGCGGTGGGCACACCGTACTCGTGGCAGACGCGCGCGATCCGCGCCGCCCTCGCCCGGATCTCCTCGGTCACCGGCCGGTAGCGGAACTGGGGATGCACCACTCCGTCGATGAGCCCGCCGTGCAGGGACTGGGCCGCGACGACCTTGACGCCCCGGCGCTCGGCCGCGGGCAGCAGTTCGAGGCGGGCCTGTGTGTCGAGCAGGGTGTAGACGCCGGCCGCCAGCACGATGTCGATGTCGGTCTCCCGGATGAACCGGGCGAGCATGGGGGCCTGGACCATGCCGACCCCTACCGCGCCGATGACCCCCTCGTCCCGCAGTTGCGCGAGGGCGGGCCACGCGCCGTTCAGTGCCTGCTCCCAGTGGTGGTCGGGGTCGTGGAGGAAGACCAGGTCCACCCGGTCGACGCCCAGCCGCCGCAGGCTCTCGTCGAGGGAGGTACGCACCGCGTCGTGGCTGAAGTCGTAGATCCAGCCCGCGCCGGTGCGCGCCGTGTCGGGGTGGCCGGGGCGCACCAGCCGGCCGACCTTGGTGCTGAGCAGGTAGGAGTCGCGCGGCCGGTCCCGGAGCATCCGCCCGAGGAGCAGCTCCGAGCGCCCGTCGCCGTACATGGGCGCGGTGTCGAAGTAGCGGAAACCGCTGTCCCATGCCGCGTCGAGACACTCCATGGCCTGGTCGTCCGGTACGGGCGGCTGCGCGATGGCCGCCGCCCCGAAGCCCAGGCGGGGCAGCGCCGCCACGGCGGGCCGGGGGCCTGCACCGTGACGCATCAGGCCTTCACTCCCCCGGAGAGCAGGTCGACCCGCCAGTAGCGCTGCAGCGACAGGAACAGCAGTGCCAGCGGGATGATCGACAACAGTACCCCGATGATGACGATGGAGTACTGGGCGGCCTGGCCGCCGGTGATGATCAGCAGTCCGTACAGCCCCTCGGTGAGCGGGTAGAGGCGGTCGGTGTTGAGCATGACGAACGGCAGCAGGAAGTTGTTCCAGATCGCGATGAACTGCAGGAGGAACACGGTCACCAGGGCCGGGGCCATGAGCCGGGTGCCGATGGACAGGAAGATCCGCGCCTCCGAGCCCCCGTCGACGCGGGCCGCCTCCAGGATCTCGTCGCTGACCGAGGCCTCCGCGTAGATCTTGCACAGGTAGATGGCGAACGGGCTGACCAGCTGCGGTAGGACAACCGCCGCGTAGTTGTTGGTCATGCCGACCTTCGCCAGCATCAGGAACTGGGGGATGGCCAGCACGATCTGCGGGAGCAGGACCGCGCCGACGATGATCCGGAACGTCCAGATGCTGCCGGGGAAGCGGTACTTGCCGAGCGCGTACCCGGCGCAGCCGCAGATGGCCGTCGACAGCGCGGCGCCGCCGAACGCGTACACGACGGAGTTGAGCGCCCAGCGGACGAAGATGCCGTCGTTGTAGGTGAACAGCGCCTGGATGTTGGAGACGAAGCCGCCGTGGAAGGCGGGCTGGAACGGCGGCGTGGAGAACAGCTCGTCGTTGGTCTTGGTGGACGCGATCACGATCCAGAGCACGGGCAGCACGCAATAGAGGGCGCCGAGGGCCAGGATGATCGTGGGGACCAGGTTGACGACCCGGCCATTGGCGGTCCGCCGGCGCGCGGCCTCCGCGGCGGGGCCGGTGGTGACGGCGGTCATCGCTCACTCCTTCGGGACATCCTGCGCAGGAGCAGGTTGGCGACGGCGGTGGCCGTGACGGTCATGACGATGAGCAGGAACGAGGTGGCCGCTCCCTTGTGGATGTCGTTGTTGACGAAGGCGTCGGTGTAGACGCGCATCAGCGGCACCCAGGTCGAGCTGATGGCATGGGCGATGGGCTTCAGGGTGGTCGGTTCGTTGAACAGCTGCAGCGCGCCGATCAGCGAGAACACCGTCACCAGGGTCATCGTCGGGGCCAGCAGCGGGAGTTTGATGCGCAGCGCGATCTGCAGCTCGCTCGCGCCGTCGATCTCGGCGGCTTCGAACAGTTCGCGCGGCAGCCCGCGCAGCGTGGTGTACAGCACGACCATGTTGAAGCCGAGAACGCCCCACACCGCCACGTTGGCGACCGAGAAGAAGACCTCCGCGGAACCGAAGTAGTCGATGTGGTCGCCGCCGATGGGACTGGTCGCCGGCAGGTACATGAAGCCCCACAGCAGTGAGGCGATGACACCCGGTACGGCGTACGGCAGGAAGATGGCCAGTCGTGCGATGCCGACCAGCCGTGCGCGCTTCGCGTCGAGGCAGAGCGCGAACAGGGTGGCGAAGAAGATCGTGGCGGGCACGCCGATGCCCGCGACCATCAGCATCCGCAGGATGCTGTGCCAGAACTCGGAGTCGGTGAGGGTGGCCCGGTAGTTCTCCAGGCCCGCGAAGACGTCGTGCGGGTCCTCGTTGCCGAGCAGGCCGCCGCCGATCTGCGGTTTGAGGAAGCTGAGGTAGAGGGCGTAGAGGCCGGGGGCGACGGTGAACAGCAGGAACAGCAGCACTGCGGGCAGGAGCAGGAACTGCGGCAGCAGCGTACGCCGTCGCCCCCGGGGCCGGGGGCCGGAGTCCGGGGCGAGGCCACCGCGGAGCCGGCGGGGACCCGCGCCCGGGGGCCGTGTGCCGGGCCTGGGGCGTGGACCTGCCTGCTCCTCGATGGCGCTCATGAACCCGTCCTCCTGTCGTGTGGGGCTGGGGGCGGCGGTGGCGTCGGTCAGCCGGTGACGTCGAAGCCGCGCTGCTTCATGTCGTCGACCGTCGCCTTCTGCATCTCGGTCAGTGCCGCGGACAGCGGCGTCTTGTTCTGCAACGCGGCGGCGAAGGCGTTGGAGTAGCTGTCGAAGGTGACATTGGCGTTCGGTCCCCAGATCTGGAAGGTCCGCACGTTCGCCGCCTGCTGGGCCATCAGGGCGTAGTAGTCCGGCTGGTTGGACATGAACGGCGGCGGCGTCTTGAGGGCCTCCGACTGCTGGTTGGTCTTCGAGGCGGGGAACGCGTTGACCTTCTCGATGAGGATCTTCGCGCCGCCCGCGGAGGAGTTCATCCACTTGACGAACTTGGCCGCCTCCGCCGGGTGCTTGGAGTTGGCGGTCACCGCTTCGGTCTCGCCGCCCCAGATGCCGACGGTCTTGTCGCCCGCGGTCCAGGCGGGCAGCGGCGCGGCGACCCACTTGCCGGCGGTGTCCTTGGCGATGCCGGGCAATTGGTTGGGCGCCCACTGCGCGCTGACCCAGCCGACGAGAGTGCCGTTGTTCATGTCGGTGTTCCACTGCGGGGACCAGTTCGGCTCCGGGCTGACCAGCCCCTTCTGAACCAGGTCGCCCCAGTAGTCGGCGACCTTCTTCGTGGGGGCGTCGTCGATGGCGACCGTCCACTTGTTGCCCGAGGCCGTCCACCAGTCGGCCCCCGCCTGCTGGGCCAGTCCCGCGAACCATCCCGCGTCGGCGGCGGTGACGTTGCCGATGAACTGCTTGGGGTTGCGCTTGTGGACCGTCGCGGCGGCGGCCGCGTACTCGTCCCATGTGGTCGGCGCCTTGAGGCCGAGCTTGTCGAAGACGTCCTTGCGGTAGAAGAAGACCATCGGGCAGATGTTCTGCGGAACACCGTAGGTCTTGCCCTCGAACTGCACTTGGGCGAGGGATGCCTTGTCGAAGTCGCCGGAGATGTCACCCACCCAGTCGTCGATCGGCACGACCACCTTGTTCGCGATCAGGGCGGGCAGCGCCTGGTACTCGACCTCGGTGATGTCCGGGTTGGTGCCGGCCCGGTTGTTGGTGATCAGCTTGTTGTACAGCGTGTAGCCCGTGCCGGACGGCTTGCTGAGCTTCACCTGCACCTTCGGGTTGAGCCGGTTCCACTCGTCCACCACGTCCTGCATGCCGCCGTCCCAGTTGACGTAGGTCAGCGTGATGGGTCCGTCGTCCTTCCCGCCGGCGGAGTCCTTCGACGAGCCGCAGGCGGCCAGGGCGGTCAGGGCCGTGGTGGCGGCCAGAGCGAGGATTGCCGTTCTTCTGAGATTGCCCCCGAGCACTTCGGTGTCTCCTTTGACGGTGTGGTTGCCTGGTCGCGGTGGCCTGCTGCCGGATGTGCCGGGTGTACCGCCGGGGGCTAACTCCCCTGCGCCCACGCCGGGTAGGACACCGGGGACGTCTGCAGGCCGACCCACTGCCGGCGGGTGAACGCGGCGAGCTGTCCCTCGCCGCCGTGACGGGCGTAGCCGTCGTTGACGTGCACCTCGTTGCTGGCGACGCGTTCGGCGAAGGCGAGACCGCGCAGCGGGTCGCCGGTGAAGACCGAGTTCATCAGGGTGCGGTGGCGGTTGACGAGTTCGAGGGCCTCGGCCTCGGAGTCCACCACGGTGATGGGCATGACGGGCCCGAAGGTCTCCTCGCGGAAGACGGGCATCTGCGGCGTGACGTCCGTGAGCACGGTCGGCTGGTAGAACTGCCCGTCGTACGTGCCGCCCACCGCGATCTTCGCGCCGGCCGCGACGGACAGTTCGACGAGTCCGTCGTGGAAGCGGGCGCGCTGGACGGCGCTGATCACGGGGCCGAGGTCGACCTCGTCGCGCAGCGGGTCGCCGACGCGGAGCCTCCGGACCCGCTCCACGACGGCTTCGGTGAAGGCGTCGGCCGCCTCCCGGTGGACGATGTGCCGCCCCGCGCTGATGCACGTCTGGCCCTGGTACCACAGCGAGGACCAGATCGCGCAGGCGGCCGCCTGGTCGATGTCCGCGTCCTCGAGCACGACGAACGCGTTGTCGCCGCCGAGTTCGGTCACGACGGCCTTGCCCGCCCGGGCGGCGAAGTCCGTGATCTCGCGGCCGACCTCGAAGGACCCGGTGAAGTGGATCAGGTCCAGTCCGGGGTGCCGGTAGAGCGCGCCGCCGGTGCCCGGCCCGTCGCCGGGCAGTACCGCGAACACGCCGTCCGGTATCCCGGCGGCGCGGGCCGCCTCCGCGAGCACCTGGCCGCCGGCGATCGGGGTGAGCTCGGCGGGCTTGAGGACCACCGCGTTCCCGTAGGCCAGTCCTGGTGCCACGGCCCGCATCGCCAGGCTCATCGGGTAGTTCCACGGGACGATGAGGCCGATGACGCCCAGCGGCACGGCGCGGGACAGGGAGATCTTGCCGCCCTTGTACGGGGGAAGGACCGAGCCGGCGTTCTCGGTGAGCTGGGTGGCGGAGTTGAGCAGCTGGTTGACGGCCTGGTCGAGCTCTTCCTCGGCCTTCTCGGTGGTGCCGCCGGTCTCCCGGACGATGAGCTCGATCAGCTCGTCGTGGCGGCGTCCCAGCTCGGCGGCGAAGGCCCGGAGCAGGGCGCACCGGGTGTTGGCGTCGGTCGCCCCCCACTCCGGCTGGGCCCGTCCGGCCGCGGCGACCGCGCGGTCGACCTGCGCCGCGGACGCGTTGCCGTAGCGGCCGAGCGCGGCCCCGGATCCCTTGTCGAGGACGGGCAGCCAGTCGGATGCGGGAGGTTCGAACCGGCCGTCGATGAACACCTCGGCGGTGTAGTCCACCGCCGCGGTACGCGCATGACTCATCGGAGCACCCCTGTACGTGTGGTTCGTTCGCGGGTCCGGCGTTGCTTTCGCGGGTTGGGAATGCGCTTTCCGGCGAAAGTAGGAGCCCCTTCGGGTGGTGTCAAGGGCAGGATCGGGATCCGCGGAACCGGCAGGGAACGAATGGAGTAAAGGCAGCAAAAGCATCCTTGTCGGCTCTCCGGAGGGGGTCGGCCGGAACACGACCGGGCTCAACTGCCGCCCGAGGCTGTCCGGATGTGGCATCAGGAGCCGAACACGGGCGGGATCCGGGCTGGTTCGGAGTGGCTCCCTTGACTGCCGAAACACCGGAAACCTACGGTGGGAATACGCATTCCCACGCTTGCGGAGGCACAGTGGCATCGACATCGGCCTCGGACACTCTGCGCATCGCCATGAACGGCGTCACGGGCCGCATGGGGTACCGGCAGCACCTCACCCGCTCGATCCTGGAGATCCGGGAGCAGGGCGGCGTGCTGCTGCCCGACGGCAGGCGCCTGCAGGTGGAACCCGTTCTGGTCGGACGCGACGAGGGGCGCCTGCGCGACATCGCCCGGCGCCACCAGGTGCGGCGGTGGAGCACCGACCTGGCGCAGGTGCTCAAGGACCCGTCCATCGACGTCTACTTCGACGCGCAGGTGACCGCTCAACGCCCGGCGGCCCTGCGCAGCGCGATCGAGGCGGGCAAGCACGTCTTCGTGGAGAAGCCGGTCGCCCCGACGCTGGAGCAGGCGGCCGGACTGGCCGCGCTGGCCCGTGACTCCGGCCTGGTGGCCGGCGTGGTGCACGACAAGCTCTACCTGCCCGGCCTGATCAAACTGCGCCGGCTGATCGACGAGGGCTTCTTCGGCCGGATCCTGTCGCTGCGCGGCGAGTTCGGCTACTGGGTCTTCGAGGGCGACGTGCAGGAGGCCCAGCGCCCGTCGTGGAACTACCGCAGCGAGGACGGCGGCGGAGTCACCGTCGACATGTACTGCCACTGGAGCTACGTCCTGGAGAACCTGCTGGGGCCGGTCCGCGCGGTCACCGCCAGGACCGCCACACACATCCCGGTCCGCTGGGACGAGCAGGGCCGCGAGTACCGGGCGACCGCGGACGACGCGGTGTACGGCATCTTCGAGATCGACGGCGGCGTCATCGCGCAGATCAACTCGTCCTGGGCGGTGCGCGTCCACCGCAACGAGCTCGTGGAGTTCCAGGTCGACGGCACCCACGGCTCGGCGGTCGCGGGCCTGCGCGGGTGCGTGGCCCAGCACCGCTCGCACACCCCGCGGCCGGTGTGGAACCCGGACCTCCCGGTCACCGAGTCGTTCCGCGACCAGTGGCTCGACGTGCCGGCCAACGCCGAGCTGGACAACGGGTTCAAGCTGCAATGGGAGGAGTTCCTGCGGGACGTCGCGGCCGGCCGTCCGCACCGCCACGACCTGGTCTCCGCGGCACGCGGCGTGCAGCTCGCGGAACTTGCGCTGCGTTCGTCGGCCGAGGGGCGCCGGATGCAGGTCCCCGAGGGTGTCCGGTGACCTCGGCGCCGCCGGGACGGTCGCCCACGGACGGTGACAGGATGGCGACAGGCGCGGCGCTGCCCCGACCGACCAGTGGATCGACCAACACGAAAAGGTGAACGCGTGGCCGGGGTGACCCTCACCGACGTAGCCAACCGCGCGGGTGTCTCGCAGTCGACGGCCTCCCGTGTGCTCAACGGCTCCAGCCGCCGGCCCTCCCCGGCGGTCGCCGATGCGGTCCGCCGGGCGGCGGCGGAGCTCGGCTACGTCTCCAACGCCCAGGCGCGGGCGCTGGCCGGCGCCCGTACGGGCCTGGTGGGGCTGGTCGTCCACGACATCGCCGACCCGTACTTCTCGACCATCGCCTCGGGCGTGCAGGCCGAGGCCTCGCAGCGCGACCTCCAAGTGCTGCTCACGACCACGTTGCGCAGCACCGAGCAGGAGGTCCGGGCGGTCGAGGCGTTCCTCAGCCACCGCACGGACGCCATCATCCTGGCCGGCTCGCGGCTGCACACCGACGACGGGGTGCGGGACCAGCAGCGGCTGACGCTCCTGCTCGACCGCTACCGGGAACTCGGCGGGCGGGTCTCCGTCATCGGCCAGCGGCTGCCGGGCGCGCACACCGTCACGCCGGAGAACCGCGCCGGGGCGGCCGCGCTGGCCAAGGCGCTGATCGCGCAGGGCACCACCGGCTTCGTCGTCCTGGCAGGGCCGCAGAAGCTGGCGACGGCCGTCGAGCGCACCAGTGGCTTCGTCAGGGAGCTGCGGCGTGCGGGGCACCGACCGGTGGCGGTGGTGCACGGCGAGTTCACCAGGGACGGGGGTTACGACGCGGCGCGGGAGGTCATCGCCACGCTCCGCCCGGAACGCCGGTGGGGGGCCTGCGTCTTCGCGGTGAACGACGTGATGGCGCTCGGCGCGATGGCCGCCTTCCGGGAGGCCGGGCTGCGGACCCCGCGCGACGTCCTGGTCGCCGGCTTCGACGACATCCCGACGCTGCGTGACCACGACCCCGGCCTGACCACGGTCGGGCTGCCGCTGCGCGAGATGGGCCGGCGCGCGATCGAGATGTCCCTGGCGTCGGACGCCCCCGAGCAGTCGGTCACCCGGGTCGCCGGTCGCGTGATCCTGCGGGCGAGCACAACACCCCCGCGACCGCGCGGCTGAGGGGCGTTGCCGTAACTCGACGGCTGACCGCCGGGGCCCGGCCTGGGCCCGGAACCGGGCCGAGAAGCGGAGTGGGCGTCAATTCGTCCGGCCTGGCGCTTTGTTGACCTCCCATGGTCGCGAAGCACGGCTCACCCGGCCTCTCGCGATCATCCGGGTCGTGGCCGGCTCGTCATCGCGCCCGGTCGAGCCGCAGGCCGCATGGTGTTTTCGGCCCCGGCCCTGCGGCAGCGGACGTCATGGCTGGTGAGAGCCGGTCCGGCCGCATATGCCCCCGCTGTCGTTGTCCCGGTCCCGCACACGCACACCATGCACCTTGAGATGGGTCGGGCCATTCGGGTGATTCCTGTCCGGTAAGTCACCTTGGGTCACCTACGATCCCGTTTCGTGATCAACGGGCAGAACTGCAGCGCGGCCGACGTGGTCGTCCTCGGCGCCGGACCGGCCGGGCTGGTGCTCGGCAACCTCCTCCAGGACAGCGGGATCGACTGCGTCGTCCTGGAGCGTGCCGAGCGCGCGCACATCCGGACGCGGGCCCGCGCCGGGTTCCTGGCGGCCAACACCGTGCGGATCCTGGAGCGGCACGGTCTGGCCGAAGGGCTGCGGCGGCGCGGACAGGCCCACAGCACCTGCGAGTTCCGCACCGCGGACGGCCGGTTCCGGCTGGACTACAGCGAACTCGGGCTCGGCGAGCGGCACACCGTCTACCCCCAGCAGGAACTCGTCACCGATCTGCTGACACGGTTCCTGGATTCCGGTGGTCGGGTCGTCTTCGGCACCGAGGCCGTGGAGGTCCAGGGCGCCGACAGCGGCCGGCCGTCGGTGGCCGTGCGTGAGGCGGACGGGCGGCCCGGCCGGTGGCAGGCGCGGTACGTCGCCGGGTGCGACGGGCGGCACGGCGCGGCACGGCGTTCGCTGCCGGCCGGCTCGGTGCGCCGGTACCACTGCGACCACGGTGTCACCTGGCTCGGACTGCTCGCCGAGGCACCGCCCAGCCTGGACGCCGTCGGATACGCGGTGCACGAGCGAGGTTTCGCCGGGCACATGGCGCGCACGAGCGAGATCACCCGCTACTACCTGCAGTGCGAGCGCGGCACACCTGCCGAGGCCTGGTCCGAGGAACGTATCTGGGACGAGCTGGACCTGCGGATGCAGGCGAAGGAGTACGGTCCGCTGCACCGCGGTCCCGTCGTGCAGCGAGGCATCGTCGACCTGGAGTCCGATGTGCTCGAACCGCTGCGGCACGGTTCGCTGTTCCTGGCCGGGGACGCCGCGGGACTCATCAGCCCGTCCGCGGCGAAGGGCGCCAACCTCGCCGTCCTGGAGGCGGAGATCCTCGCGGGCGCCCTGGTCGACGACCTGCTCCACGGCGACTCCACCGGGCTCGACACCTACTCCGCGCGGTGCCTGGCGTCCATCTGGCGGGCGCAGGAGTTCTCGCACTGGATGATCGGGCTGCTGCACGGCCCGTCCGGCTCGGACGGCGAGTCGATGTTCCACAACTCCCTGCGGGCTTCCCGCATCAACTCCCTGCGTACGTCGCGCAGTCGGCAGGACTGGTTCGCCGAGCACTACGTCGGCATCTGAGGTCCGTCTCTCCCCTCTCCCACCCGTCACCACTCCCCTTCATCGTGCGCGCCGTCTTGCGCGCGCGTCTTCCGTGCCATCTTTCGCGCTACCCGGACACCGGAATGAGGATTCCTTCAATGATCACGACGTTGTCGGGCGACACGTCCCGCCTGCGCACGACAGTCGACTTCGTCAAGGAGCAGGACACGGTCACCCTGCTCCCGTTGCTACTGCCCGGTCTCGACGGCCCGGAGCTGCGGGCCCTGGTGGAGCACTGCCACTTCTCCCATGCCGCGCTGCTCGTCTTCCCCTCCCACGAGGGCGAGTTGCGCACCATGCTCACCGACTGCGGGCTCGTCGCGGCCGAGCGGCCGCAACCGAGTGTCGTCGTACGCGAACGTCTGGCCCTGCGGCACCGGCGGCGGGCCGCGGACCTGGACGTGACCATCCTGCGCCCCGAAGTGGTCGGCGTGGACGGGGCGCACCGGACGGTCGAGGTCTTCGCGCTGACCGTGCCGGAGGGTTCCGGACTCGACGCGATCGCCGCGTACGAGCGGGAGCGGCAGCACGAGGCGCATGTCGCCTTCCAGGTCACGGCCCCTGATCCGCTGGTGCTGCGCGGCTTGTGCGCGGTCTTCGCGCGGTTCGGTGCGACCCCCGACGGGGGCGGCTACAACCCGCACGAGAACGGCACGGTCTTCTACTTCGCGGCGCCCGACGACACCAAGGCCGGATACCGGCGTGTGGAGTTGTACGTCCCCGGCGACTACCGCGACGTGCTCGCCGCCCATATCCAGGAACACCGTGTCCGGCAGCCTGGCGAAACGCTCCTGCGCCTGATGACCGGGGCGTGGACGACTCAGGCGCTGGCCGTGTTCGCCCAGCTGCGGGTCCCCGACGCCATGGACACCGAGCGAGGCGCCGACGTCGACGTACTGGCCCGGGACATCGGCGCGCGACCGCGGAACCTGGCGACGCTGCTGCGCTATCTCGCGATGCTGGGCGCAGTGGAGGAGGGCCGCGACGGCTTCCGGCTCACCGAGCTGGGCGCCCTGCTGCGCGCGGGTGCCCCGGGATCGATGCGCCCGCTGGCGCTGATGTACGGCGGCCCGTTCTACCAGTCCTTCGCCGGGCTCGCGCACACCGTACGCACGGGACAGGTCGCCTTCGAGCACCTCTTCGGGGAGAACCACTTCGACCATTTCGCCCGCGACCCCGAGCTCGCCGAACTCTTCGACCAGTCCATGGCCGCCGGATCCGCGATGTTCGACCCTGTCCCGGCCCACCCGGCCCTCGCCGCCGCGGCCGAGGCACCCGCCGGGGCCACGGTGGTCGACATCGCGGGCGGCAACGGGGAACTGCTCGGCCGCGTCCTCGCCGCGCACCCCGGCCTGAACGGGGTGCTGCTGGAGCGCCCGCACGCCGTCGAAGCCGCACGCCGCAGGCTCGACGAGGCCGGCCACGGCATGCGGTGCGCCTTCCGGGCCGGTGACTTCGCGGACGTGCCCGCGGGCGGTGACGTGTACCTCCTCTCGCGGGTCCTCCACGACTGGGACGACGAGCGCTGCCGCGACATCCTGCGCCACTGCGCCCGCGCGATGCCGGACCACGCCGACCTGCTCGTGATCGAGCGCGTGCTGCCGGCCGACGGCTCGGCCTCGCTGGCGACCGCCTGGGACCTCCACATGATGTGCAACGTCGGCGGTCGCGAGCGGCGCGCCGCCCACTACGCCCGGCTGTTCGCCGACGCCGGTCTCGCGCTGGTGGACCGGACGCCGATGCCCCTGGACGGCCATGTGCTGCACGCCAGGAAGGCGGGGGCACCGACGTCCTCGGTGTGAGGCCCACCGGCGATGCGGGGCGCGGCCGGCCGCGCCCCGTTCGTCCGGCAGCGGTCCTCCTGCAACTGCCCTGCGGTCAGCTGGCCTTGGCCGACCGGACGGCGTGGCGCAGCATGTCCTTGAACGCGACGCCGGCAGGGTCGGCACCGAGGGCGACGTGCATCGACTCGGCCTCGGGCCGGTTCGACCAGCGGGTCAGCACCGACACCCCGCTGTCGACGGCCAGTCGCTGATCGACCTCGGTGACGGTCATGTCGGCCAGCCGCCCGGAAAGTGCCGTGGTCCGCCCGGTGCTCAGGTCGGCGACCGACACAAGAAGGTGCCCCGGCAGCAACACGGCCGCGGTCAGCGTCTCTTGCGCGGGACCGCCCCCGAGAAGGCGCGCGAAGACGCCCGTACGGCGCCGGGGCACACTGCGGGTCTCCACGCAGGCGACCGCGGTCGCGGCGGCATCACCCAGCAGTTCGGTCTCGGCCACGGTCGCGATCGCCGTACGCAACCGGGAGTCCAGGTCCTCGACCGCGCAAGTGCGGCTGGTGCGGTCGTGCGACTGCTCAGGCATGAGCGCATCGTAGCTTCGCCCGGAGCGGGGCAACAGCGTCCCGGAGGTCCCTCGTCGCCGGGGCGGCACCTCACCCTCGCCAGATGAGGAATTCGTGCGCGATGGCGATCAGGGCGCATGCCGCGGCGCTGGGCTTGCGTCCGGACACGGTCGCCAGGGAGAAGGGCCAGTCCAGATCGGCGTCGTCGACGGTCAGCGTGGCGACACCCTCGGTGCTGCCGAGGGCGGGCCGTGGCAGCAGCGCCACGCCCAGGCCGTTGCGGACGTAGGCCACGCCGGTGGGGAGGTCGGTGATCTCCAGGGCGACGCGACGGGTCACGGCGGCGGCCTCGAAGGCCAGATCGGAGATGGTCCGGATGCCGTAGCCCTCCGCGAAGTCGACGAAGTCCAGCCCGGCGAGTTCGCCGATCGGCACGCTGCGGCGTCTCGCGAGCGGATGGTGGGCCGGCACGACGAGGTCGAGCACCGAGGTGACGAGGTGGGTCAGCGTGATGCCCGCGGGCAGCGGTCCGGGCAGGGAGACGAAGACGAGGTCGAGCCGCCGTTCGAGGAGGGCCTCGACCAGCCCCTGGGAGCCGGAGGCGGCGGCGTCGGTCTGCAGGAGCACACCGGGGTGGCGCCGGTGGAATGCGCCGAGGAGCGCGGGGAGGTCGATGATCCCCACCGTGGTCGTCGTGCCGAGCCGCAGTGTGCCGCTCAGTCCGCCGCGGACCTCGGCCACCGCCTCCGCGGCTTCCCGCGCGGCGTCGAGAGCGGCGTGCGCGCGCGGGAGCAGGGCGGCGCCGGCATCGGTGAGCAGTACGCGTTTGGGGGTGCGCTCCAGCAGCGGCGTGCCGAGTTCGCGCTCGAGGTTCTTGATGGTGGCGGAGACCGCGGACTGCACGACATGCAGCCGTGCCGCGGCGCGGGTGAAGTTCGCTTCCTCGGCGACGGCGACGAAGTGCTCCAGCTGGCGCAGTTCCACCTGCTCATTGTCCCTCGCAGGTCTCTCCGGGGCTGCGGACGGCTTCCCCGAGGGACGCCCGTTCCCGGTGGTGCGAAACCCGGGGCATGGGCACGTGTGCACACTGGCGGTTTCGAACCTTGCCGCCTCCGGAAAAAATGAGGAAACCACCACGTCAGGGCCGGTCCACCAGCCGGCGCCGTCACCCGAATGGCGCACCACGACGTGCCACCCACATGGGTGAAGATCAAGCTGGCTAGTGCCCCAACCGAGGCAATGCGTGAAAGGGGAACCACATGCGCATTCGACGAATCATCGCCGCCGTCGTCACCACGGCAGCCCTCGCCGGACTCGGCCTGACAGGCGCCGCTACCGCCACCGCCGCCCACCGCGACGCCGCCCCCACCGTGGGTGAGTGCGAGAAGGGTGGCGGAACGGTCGACTGGGGAACCAACACCTGCAGGGGCGGCAAGTACGACGGGCAGAAGATCGACTGACCCGTGCAGAGCGCCCCGCGGCCACGCGCCGCGGGGCGCTCCCGCGCGAGTCGGCCGCCTGGCATCAGAGGCCCGGCTCGGCGTGAGGGCACGTTCGGGTGCGCGGCGGTGTCGCGCACCCCTCACTCATGTGAACACTCACGCATATCACCGCACATGTCTCAGCAGACCCTGAATCACGCATGTCCCGCGGGGGACGGTCCGGTACTCGGCCGGGCTCAACTGGTAACTCGTAATTTAGGAATTATTATTGACGAGCACCCGGTGACGGCTGGAAGATCCTCGCAACAAGACCGCAGGCGTGCGGGCATTGACTGCTTCGAGGACGACCGCCGCACCTTTCGCGAGGGTGCGGTACCTCGGACTCACGACCAGGGACGGGTCGGCACGCCTGATCGCTCGGACAGCGAAGGATCCGACGTGAAACGACATCTCACCGCCGTGCTGGCCCTCGTGACCGGCATGCTGGCCGTGTCGGCGCCCGCCCACGCGACCCCGGCGGCCGCCACGCCCGCCGTCACGACGCAGGCCGGCCAGCAGGTGCTGAGCCCGACGCCGTACATGGGCTGGAACACCTACTACGCGCTGGGCGGCGACCCGACCGACGCCGAGATCAGGTCGACGGCCGACTTCCTGGTCAGCAGCGGCCTGCGCGACGCCGGTTACAAGTACGTCTGGATCGACGGCAACTGGGCGGCCCCGACGCCGCGCAGCGAGGCCGGGGACCTGGTGCCCAACCCGGACCAGTTCCCGGACGGCCTGAAGCCGGTCGTCGACTACATCCACTCCAAGGGCCTCAAGGCCGGCATCTACACCGACGCCGGCCCCTACATCCCCGGCAAGTGCGGTCTGGGCAGCAACGGCTACTACCAGCGTGACGCCGACCAGTTCGCGGCCTGGGAGTTCGACGCGGTCAAGGCGGACTACCTCTGCGGCATCGCCGCGAACCTCGACCCGAAGACCGTCTACACCCAGTTCGCCCAGGCGCTGCGGAACAACGCCAGCAAGCGCCCCATGATCTTCAACCTCTGCAACCCGGTGACCTCCCCCGACTGGGGCAACTACCCGGAGGAGCAGCAGTCGACGTACTCCTGGTCCTACGCGCCGGCGATCGCGCAGTCCTGGCGGACCTACACCGACGTGGGCTTCGTCGGTGAGATCAAGTACAAGGACGTGCTGCGGAACTACGACGCGAACGCGCGGCACCCCGAGGCCGCCGGTCCCGGGCACTTCAACGACCCGGACTACCTCGGGCCCGAACTGGGCATGACCGACGAGGAGTTCCGCACCCAGATGACGCTGTGGTCGGCGGCGGCCGCGCCGCTGATGATCGGCAGCGACATCCGCAAGCTCAGCAAGACCTCGCTGGCGACGCTCTCCGACCCCGACGTCATCGCGATCAACCAGGACCCCGCGGGTGTCCAGGCCGTGCGTGTCGGCCCCGCCGGTACGACGGAGACCTGGGTGAAGCGGCTGGCCAACGGCGACCGCGCCGTGGTGCTGCTGAACCGTGGCGACAGCCCGGCGACCCTCACCACGAAGGCGTCGTCGGTCGGGCTGTCCGGCAACCGGTTCACCCTGAAGAACGCCTGGACCAACCAGGTCACCGAGAGCGCCGGCACCATCAGTGCCGCCGTCCCGGCCCACGGCGCGGCCCTGATCCGGGTCGGCCGGGCCACGGGCAAGCTCGGTCTCCCGCACGTCGTCGCCGGTCTGCCGCAGGTGACGCAGGTCGGTTCCGACGCGGTCCCGGCCGGAAGCGCTCCCCTGGCCGCCGGTGGCGACCAGGTCCGGGTCGAGGTGAACGTCCGCAACGACGGCACGCAGCCGGTCCTGACTCCGCGTGTGGAGCTGACCGTGCCCACCGGCTGGACGGCCCATCCGGTCGGCAAGGCACCGCTGCTGCTGACGACCAACCACTCCGCGACCCTCGCCTTCACGGTCACCCTGCCGGAGACGGCGGCGCCGGGCAGTGCGACGCTGACCGCCGCGACGTCGTACGAGGTGATCGGCAAGGGCCGGCAGCGGCAGGACACGTCCACCGCGCTGGTCGTCGCACCGGCGGCTCCGCACGGTGACGTCGCACTCTCCCACCACGAGTGGATCAGTGCCACCAGCGGCTGGATGAGCCCGACGGTGGACCTCAGTGTCGGCGGCTGGTCCCCGATCAGCATGCTCGGCCAGGTCTACCCGACCGGTATCGGGGTCGCCTCGCCCTCCACCATCCGCTACTACCTCGGCGACCAGTGCAGCCGGCTGACCGCGACCGCGGGCATCGACGACGCGGTGCGCAACGTCGGCCCGGAGGGCGGCACGTCCACCTTCCAGATCATCGGTGACGGCAAGGTGCTGTTCGACAGCGGTGTGCTGGGCCGCGACGACGTCCGCCAGGCCGACGTCGACCTGACCGGCGTCCGGGTCCTCGACCTCGTGGTCGGCGACGCCGGCGACGGCGGCTACAACGACCGCGCGAACTGGGCGGGTCTGAACGCCACCTGCTGATCCGGCCCGGCCGCACCCACGTGGCACTCCACCTGGGTGCGGCCGTTCCGCCGATGTTTTGCGACGCCGTGGCGCGATTGCGCCACGGCGTCGCGCTGTCCCGGTTCTGCCCGGCTCTGTCCGGCCTGGGCCGATGAAGTCCCCTTCGTGCGCCGCGACTTGCCAAGGCCTTGACGATCCGTTCCATGGACGTTCAACCCGCGGCCTCTGCCGGGGGGCGGGTGCCCTCCTAGGGTCCATTGGCGTTGCGAAAGAAGGGACTCATGGACACACTCCTCGCAGTCCGCGCTCGCGGGATCGCCAAGCGCTTCGGGGACGTCGTCGCACTCGACGGCGTGGACCTGGATGTGACGCAGGGCCAGATCCACGGCCTCGTTGGACCGAACGGCGCGGGCAAGACGACATTGCTGGGGCTGCTGCTGGGACTGGCGGTCGCCGACGGCGGCACCCTGGAGATCCTGGGCACGCCGATCGGGCGGGCCCTCTCCGCCCCCGACGGGGTGGCCGGCTTCGTCGACGGACCCGGCCTCTACCCGTCGCTCACCGCGCGGCAGAACCTCGCCGCGCTGGCCGCACTGCGCGGACAGGACACCCGCGGCCCCGGGATCGACGAGGCACTGGACCAGGTCGGGCTCACCGATGTGGCCGACGACCGCGCCCGCGGCTTCTCCCTGGGCATGCGCCAGCGGCTCGGGCTCGCCGCCGCCCTGCTCACCAAACCGCGGCTGCTGGTGCTCGACGAGCCGTCCAACGGCCTGGACCCGGCCGGGAAGAGACACGTGCACGGCGTCCTCAACCGGCTCGCGCACGACGGCACCAGCGTGGTGATCTCCAGCCACCACATGGACGATCTCGAAGCGCTCTGCTCCGAGGTCACCATCCTCGCCACCGGACGGGTCGTCTTCTCGGGCCCGCTCGGCAAGCTCGCCGCCGAGAACCGTGAACTCGACTACCGGCTGCGCACCTCCGACCCGCAGGCCGCCCGCGCGCTGGCCGCCGGGACGGACGGGATCCGCCTCGCCGACGGCACCGGTGCCCGGCAGGACGCCGAGCTGCTGGTCGTGCGCGGGCTGGTGCCCGCCCTCGACGCGCTGGTGGCGGCACTCGTCCACGCGGGCATCGCGGTGCGCGAGCTCGCCCCCGTGGTGTCGCCCCTGGAGGCGGCGTTCCTCGCCCTCACCGAGCAGCAGGAGGCAGGCCGATGACCGCGGCCGTCATCGCCGCCGACGACGCCGTCGCCGGCGCTCCGCGCGTGTCGGTCGCGCGCGGCTACCGATTCGAACTGGTCAAGCTGGTCTCCCAGTGGCGCATCCGTCTGCTGGTGCTCGCCTGCTGGATCGCCCCGGCGCTGTTCGTCGCCGCGGTGAGCCAGCAGAGCACGCTGCCGGTCGACACCCTCTTCGGCCGGTGGATGCTCGCCACGGGGTGGGCCGGGCCGCTGGTCATGCTCGGCTTCGCCGGCACCTGGGCGCTGCCGCTGCTGACCTCGGTGGTGGCCGGCGACGTGTTCGCCTCCGAGGACCGGCTGGGCACCTGGCGGCATCTGCTCGTGGCGGTGCGCTCGCCCCGCCGGATCTTCGTCGCGAAGGTGCTGGCCAGCCTCACCGTCCTCGTGCTGCTCGTGGCCGGGCTGGCCTGCTCCAGCACGGTCGGCGGGCTCCTGGCGGTCGGCAACCGGCCGCTGGTCGGTCTCGACGGCCATCTGCTGGCCCCGTCGGACGCCGCGGTACGGGTCCTCCTCGCCTGGACCTGCGCGCTCGCCCCGACCCTCGCCCTGGCCGGGATCGGTCTGCTCGGCTCGGTCGCGCTGGGGCGGTCCCCGATGGGCCTGCTGCTGCCCGCGGTCGTCGCGCTCGCGATGCAGGTGGCCCAGATGATGCCGCTCCCCGTCGCCGTGCGTGTCGCGCTGCCCGGCTACGCCTTCATCTCCTGGAACGGCCTGTTCACCAGCCCGGAGCAGCTCGCCCCGCTGCTGATCGGTGTCGTGGTCAGCCTGGTGTGGGCGGTGACAGCGACGGCGCTGGCGTACGTGCTCTTCCTGCGACGGGACTTCACCAACCTCTCCGACGACGGCTCGGGGCGCCGCGCCGTCCTCGCCGGTGTCGTGCCGCTGGCCGGGCTGACGGCCGCGACGATCGTGGTGCTGATGGCGACGACGAGCTCGGCCACGGGCTCCGGGATCGAGCAGGACAAGGTGGAGCGCTCGGTCGCCACGGCGTTCGCGCACCTCTACCGCATGCAGACCGACCAGCTCAACCGGCCGGCTGTCACCGAGGCGCAGTTGAAGGCCTCGGCGGCATGCACCAAGGCCGGGGTCGCGTCCGGCGCCGAGGGGGCCGGCAACGACTGGCGCTGCGTCGTCTCCTGGCATCTCCCCGGCGTGGCGGCCACCGGCTCCGCCATCTACCAGCTCGACATCACACCGGACGGGCGGTTCGTCGCCGACGGCGACGGCCCGAAGGAAGTGAACGGCTACTTCCTGGTGCGCACCCCCGACGGGGACGCGCCGAACCCGCTCTGGCAGTTCGACGGCAACGCCGAACTGCTTCCCACCTCGAAGGGATAACTCAACATGCAGGTCACCCGCCGTCGTGTACGCGCCGAGAGGAACGCCCACGGCCTTCTGGGCCTCCTCGGCCACGGATCCGGCAGCCGGAGAAGCCTGACGCTGGCAGCCGCCACCGCCGTCGTCCTCGCCACCGGAACCGGCATCGGCTTCGCCCAGACCACCCAGTTCGGCCACGACCAGGTCGGCGAGACCACCCACCAGGGCCAGGTCGTCTCCGCGAACCAGTACATCGACCCCTACGGCGAGCGCCTGGTCATCAACCAGGGCAAGATCATGTCGTCCACCGTCAGCCCGGACGGCACCCACGTCGCGGCCTCCGTCACCGACGGCGGCATGGCGCTGGCGATCGTGGACCTGAAGAACTGGAAGGTCCAGCAGCTCGTCGGCAACTCCGCCACCGCGGACCTGCGCATCGCCGGCAACGACGTGGGCCAGGAGGGCCCCACGTACTCGCCCGACGGCACGCAGCTGTGGCTCGGCCAGACCGACGGCTACACCAAGTTCACGGTCAACGCGGACGGCAGCCTGGCCAACCCGGTCGCCGTCAAGATCCCCGCGGACGGCTCCAAGCACGCCCTCGTGGCCCAGCCGGTGTTCTCGGCCGACGGCTCCACCGTGTACGCGGCGGTCAACGGCCAGAACCGCGTGGTCGCCATCGACACCGCGACCGGCACCCTCAAGCAGAGCTGGGCCGTGGGCAACGCCCCGCGCGGCATGGTCCAGGTCGGCGGCAAGCTCTACGTCAGCAACGAGGGCGGCCGTCCGGCGAAGGCCGGCGACACCACGATCAACTCGTACGGCACCCAGGTGCCGGCCGACCCCAGGACGGGCGCCACCACCACCGGCACCGTCAGCGTCATCGACCTGGCGGACCCGGCCGCCGCGGTCGGCAGCATCGACGTCGGTCTGCACCCGACCGCGGTGTACGCCAAGAACGGGACGCTGTTCGTCACGGACACCGCCACCAACGACGTGTCGGTCATCGACACCCGCAAGAACAAGGTCGTGCAGACCATCGCCACCCAGCCGTGGCCGGAGGCGTCGGTGGGCTACGAGCCCAACGCGGTGACGCTCACCGACGACGGCCGCCTGCTGGTGACGCTGGGCCGGGCCAACGCGGTCGCCGTCTACCGCTTCAAGTCCGCGCAGGAGCCGGTCAGCTATGTCGGTCTGCTCCCGACCGACTACTTCCCCTCCGAGATCGCCACCGTCGGCAACCAGGTGGTCGTCTCCAACACCCGCGGCATCGACGCCCGCCGCCCCGCCGCCGCCGGCCACGGCACCCATGACACGACGTCCAGCCTGCAGCGCTTCACGCTGCCCAGCGACAAGGTTGTCAAGGCCGAGACGGACAAGGTCTTCCGGCAGAACGGCTGGACGAAGAAGTCGGTCGAGCTCGCCAAGGGCAAGGGCAAGGGCCCGAAGCCGGTGGCCGTCCCGAAGCGGCTCGGCGACCCCTCGACGATCAAGCACGTCTTCCTGATCGTCAAGGAGAACCGGACCTACGACCAGGTCTTCGGCGACATGCCGCAGGGCAACGGCGACCCGTCGCTGACCCAGTTCGGCGAGAACGTGACGCCGAACCAGCACGCCCTGGCCAAGCAGTTCGGCCTGTACGACAACACGTACGACATCGGCACCAACTCCGCCGAGGGCCACAACTGGCTGATGCAGGCGGACAACCCGGAGTACACCGAGTCCTCGGCCGGCGAGTACCTGCGCAGCTACGACACCGAGGACGACGCGCTCGGCCACCAGCGGACCGGATTCCTGTGGAGCGGTGCGCAGGCGGTCGGCAAGTCGGTGCGGGACTTCGGCGAGTTCCACCAGTTCCTGACCAAGCCGGCGGCCGCCACCTGGCAGAACCTGTACTGCGACACCAAGAACATGCAGGCGACCGGCCAGGACACCGCCTACAAGCTGACGTCGTCCTCGCCCATCCCGTCGCTCAACAGCGTCTCGGTGCCCGGCTTCCCGAAGTTCGACACCAGCGTCCCGGACGTCTACCGCGCCGAGATCTGGAAGCGGGACTTCGAGCAGAACGGTCCGGCGAACCTCAACATGTTCTGGCTGTCCAGCGACCACACCGGCGGCCCCGCGGGTCCGGCGGCCCAGGTCGCGGACAACGACCTCGCGGTCGGCCGGATCGTCGACGAGATCTCGCACAGCGCGTACTGGAAGGACTCCGCGATCTTCGTGGTCGAGGACGACTCCCAGGCCGGGCTCGACCACGTCGACGGCCACCGTGCCCCGATCCAGATCATCAGCCCCTGGGCGAAGCACGGCACAGTCGACAGCCACTACTACTCGCAGATCACGATGATCCGCACCATCGAGCAGATCCTCGGGATCCACCCGATGAACCAGAAGGACAGCGCCGCCACCCCGATGTCGGACGCCTTCGCCAAGAAGGCCGACAACACGCCGTTCACGGCGCTGCCCAACCGCACCTCGCTCACCGACGGCCTCAAGACCGCGCCCACCTGCGGTCTGGACACCCCGGCGACGCAGAACCCCGCCGCGGCACCCGTGCCGTCGACGAAGGTCCCCGCGGACAAGCAGGCGCTCGCGGCGCAGTGGGACGCGTGGAAGTCCAAGCAGCGCCTCACCGGTCCGAACGCCAAACCCGACTTCGCCAACCCCGCGCAGATGAACCACCTCACGTGGTACCAGACGCACGCGTGGTCGAAGCCGTACCCCGGCGAGAGCCGGATCTTCGCACCGCAGGACGTGCCGGGCGCGTACATCCCGTCGGCCGAGGCCGACGACTGACACGGGTCCCGTCACCTCACGGAGCCCCCTGCCCCGGTGCACTCCACCGGGGCAGGGGGCTCCGCTCCGTTCCGCGGTCCGCTCCGTGAGCCGCGACGGAGGTGACTAGCGGTTGTGGCGGACGACCTGCGGGGCGATGTCCTCGGTGAACGTCTCGTCCTCGGAGGACTTGGCGAAGCCCGCCTTGGCGTCCGTGGCGCCGCAGAACGCGGCCTCCAGTGTGCCTCCGAGGACGGTGTTGACCGTTCCGTTGTTGGAGGTGTTCGCCATCGATGTCATGCTGCGCTTGCCGTCGGCCGTGGTGAACGCGTAGGTGTAGAAGCCCTGGACCGTGCCCGTGTGGCCGTACACCGTCACACCGCACGAGAGCTTCCGGGCCCGCAGGCCCAGTCCGTAGAACTGGGTGCCGTCCGCGTTGACCGGGACCATGGCCGTCATCTGCCGCAACTGCGCTTCGGGGACGAGCTTTCCGGAGATCAGCGCGGAGAAGAATCGGTTCAGGTCCGCGGCGTTGGAGATGACCGCGCCGGCCGACTGCGCCCAGGAGACGGTCTGCTCGGTCGAGTCGACCAGCGGCAGCGCGGTGTCGTCGGGCGTCAGGTAACCGCGGGCGGAGGAGCCCGAGATGGCCGTGTCCGGGTGGACGTACGAGGTGTTCCGCAGCCCCAGCGGCTTGAAGATCCGCTCCTGGTACTGGGTGGCCATCGGCACACCGGTGAGGTGCTCGATCATCTCGCCCAGCACCACGAAGTTGGTGTTGGAGTAGCTGTAGGCCGCGCCCGGCTCGTTGGTCGGCTCGTGAGCCGTCGACAGGTCTATCAGCTCCTGGTAGGAGAACACCTTGTTCCGTACGGCCTCGAAGCCCGGAACGGTGTAGTAGAACATGTCGTTGGTGTAGTCCCACAGGCCGCTGCGGTGGCTGAGCAGGTGCCGGACGGTGATGCGGTCGTCCGGCAGCGGCTGCGGCAGGTAGGTGTTGGCCGGGGCGTCGAGGTCGATGCGCCCCTCGGCGACCAGCTGCATCAGCACCACGGTGGTGAAGGACTTCGTGACGCTGCCGACGCGGAACCGGCGGTCCGCGTCCATCGCCGTGCGGGCCGCGGTGTTCGCCTGCCCGCTGGAGATGCGGTAGCTCGAGGTGCCCGAGTCGATACGGGTCAGGGCGCCCGGGGCGCCGTCGGCCATTGCCTGCTTCTGCACGGCCAGGATGCCGCTGATGTCGGGGGCGGGCAGGGACGGCGTCGCCGCGACGGCCGGCGAGGCGGCCAGAGTCGTGATCACGGCGGTGCCGGCGAGCATGGTGCTCGCGATGGTGAAACGCATCCGGTTCTCTCTGTCGTCGGTCGGGGTGCGGGCGGGCGGACGACACCGGGCCCGCAGGCCCGTGCCGCTCGCCGCCGCACGTCGTTGGACCAGGCCCACGCACCGGTGGTGACTCGCGGGCAGCACACGGCATGCGAGGGCATGCCAAAAGAAGGCCACCGAGGTGTCCCCCCTCCGTCGGACCAGCGCGTCGCACGTCGGCTTGGCCGGGCGACCATAGCGCGGTCGCGCTGCCGAGCAGCGTGATTGAGCCACGTGCCAGGACGCCGAGTGGCAGGGGCGGCAGCGGCGGTCCAGGATGGGCGGCGACCGGAGATCGCCGCCGGGGCACCGGCGTGGCCGGGTACCCCGGGCGGAGCGAGAAGGGGATGCCGTCACCGTGATCGACACCAACGAGCTGATCAGGCGGAACGCCGGCTTCGCGGAAGGCGGGTCGTTCGCCGGCCTCAGGCTCGCGCCCAGTGGCAGCCTGACGGTCATCGGCTGCGTCGACCCTCGTGTGGACCCGAGCGCGATGCTCGGCCTCGAGCTCGGCGAGGCAGGGGTGATCCGCAACGTCGGAGGCCGGGTCACGCCCGCGACGCTCCGGACGCTCGGAATGCTCGCGAAGGTCGTGCAGGCCCGCACGGGCGGCGGCCCGGGCCCGGCCGACAACCACTACGTGGTCCTGCAGCACACCGACTGCGGGATCACGGACCTGCCGCCGTTCCCCGAACTCCTGGCCGACTACTTCGAGGTCCCGGCCGAAGACCTGGCCGCCAAGGCGGTCACCGACCCGTTCGCCGCCGTCCGCCTCGACGTCGACCTCCTCAAGCGGCACCTCCGCGCCGGGGTCTTCGTCTCGGGGCTGGTGTACGACGTGGCCACCGGCCTCGTCGACGTCGTCGTCCCGCCCGCACGAGTGGCGGCCTGACACCTCAGCCGCGCCGGACGGCCGCTTGACCTGGACCGAGGTCCAGGGACAAGGCTTGAGGCATGAGCGAGGCAGATGAGGTGTTCGGTATCGCCGAGGTGTCGACGTTGATCGGTCTGGCGCCCGACACGTTGCGGTACTTCGAACGGCAGGGCGTTGTACCGTCGCCGCGGCGCGACAGTGCGGGACGTCGCCAGTACACGACGGCCGACGTCGAGCTGATCCGCATGCTGGTTCATCTCCGTGAGACGGGGATGCCCCTTGCCGACATCGCGCAGTTCACGGGCGCCGACGGCAAGGCGGCTGATCCGGCAGGGCTCCGCGTGGAGTTGCTGACGGCCCATCGCCGCCGCGTCCACGAGAGGCGCGAGGAACTGGACCGTGCGCTCGATGTGATCACTCGGAAGATCGCCGACTTCACGGATCGGATGCCGCGCCCGGTGGCCCTTCTCGACCGACCGGACTGCACGATCGCCCACGAGGTCCAGGGTGAGGGGCCACTGCTGTTCCTCGTCGGCGCGCCGGTCGGGCGGGCCGGTTTCGCGGCGCTGGCGCACGAGCTGGCAGGCCGGTTCACCGTCGTCACCCATGATCCGCGTGGTATAGGTGCCAGCCGCGCGGTCCCCGGGACGGCCGCGCCCACGCCCGAGGTTCTCGCCGAGGACCTTGCCGCGCTTGTCGACAGGTTCACCGGAGGGCCCGCCCTGTTCGCCGGGACCAGTGGCGGTGCCGTGACGCTGCTGGAGCTGGCCGCGCAGCATCCTGACCTGGTCGGCCGGGCCGTCCTGCACGAGCCGCCCCTTGTGTCCCTCTTGAACGACGCGGACCTGTCGGCCCGAGCCGCGGCGGCATTCGAAGCCGCCGAGGCCGACCCTCAGCGTGCCGTGCAGGAGTTCTTCGACCTCAGCGGCGCCGGCCACCGCACAGGACCGGATCAGACGCCTCCCGCCCATGTGGCGCTGCCCGGGCTGCCGGTCGGGGAACTCGACAAGAACCGCTACTTCCTGGGGCGGATGGCCGGACCGACGGTCTTCTACGCCCCCGACATCGAGGCCGTCCGTCGCGTCCCGGTGACGCTGTGCGCCGGCTCGCTGAGCCATCACCAGATGGCGCGCCGGGCGACCGAGGCACTCGCCGCACTTCTGGAACTCCCCCTGATCGACATGCCCGGCAACCACCTCGGCGCGAGCACCGAGCCGGCAGCGTTCGCCCACGTCCTCGGGAGCCTGCTCGAACCGTGAACACATCCCGGTGGCCCCTCCCGCGCCGAACGGCCCAGGAGGGGTCTGCCCGGACCGCCCTCAGCCGTGCGCGTGCAAGGGCTTGCCCGCGAGGGCGAGGAACGCCTCCCCCAGTGCCTCGTTCTGGGTCGGATGGGCGTGCGTGAGGGGGGCGACATCGTCGGGATGGGCCTCCCAGGCGACCGCGAGCTGCGCCTCCGCAATGAGCTCGCCCACCCTGGCGCCGACCATGTGGACGCCCACCACGGGGCCGTCCTTCTCACGGACGAGTTTCACGAAGCCGGAGGTGCCGATGATCTGGCTCTTGCCATTGCCGGCGAGGTTGTACTCGACGCATTCCACCCGGTCGACCCCGAACTTCTCCTTGGCCCGCGCTTCGGTGAGGCCGACGGAGGCGATCTCCGGGTCGCAGTAGGTCACGCGGGGAACGCAGTCGTCGGCGACCGGGGTGGGGCCGAGACCCGCGATCTCCTCCGCGACGAACATGCCGTGCTGGAAGCCGCGGTGCGCGAGCTGGAGACCTTCGACGATGTCCCCCACGGCGTAGACCCCGGGAACCTGGGTGCGCAGGCTCTCGTCGACCCGGACGAATCCCCGTTCCAGGCTCACCCCGGCCTCCTCGAAGCCCATGCCGGCCGTACGGGGTCCCCGTCCGACGGCGACGAGCAGGACGTCGGCCTCCAGTGGCGCGCCGGCGTCGAGGCTGACCGAGACGCGACTCTCGTCCTGCGCGACGGCCTCCACCCGCACGCCGGTGCGCACCGCGATTCCACGGCGCCGGAAGGCACGTTCCAGGGCCTTGCCGCAGGACGGGTCCTCACCGGGGACCAGGCTCGGCAGCGCCTCGACCACGGTGACGTCGACGCCGAACGACCGCCACAGGCTCGCGAACTCGACACCGATGACGCCACCGCCCAGGATGATCGCGCTGCGCGGCAGTTCGGGCAGGGAAAGCGCCTCCGTGGACGACAGGACCCGGCCGCCGAAGTCGAGCCCGGGCAGGCTGCGGGCGACGGACCCGGTGGCCAGGACGACGGCTTTCGTCGCGGAGAAGGTCACTTCGCCGACCCGCACGGCCGTGGGCGACACCAGGTGTCCGTGGCCGTGGACGAGCGTCACCTCGCGGGAGGCGACCAGTCCCCGCAGGCCCTTGTAGAGGCGGTCGACGACGGAGTCGCGATAGGCGTGGAGGCCGGGCAGGTCGATCCCCTCGAAGGAGGCGCGGACGCCGACCGACGCGGCGTGCCGCGACACCTCGGCCACCTCGGCGGCGTGCAGCAGGGCCTTGGTGGGGATGCAGCCGCTGTGCAGGCAGGTCCCGCCGAGCTTGTCCTCCTCCACCAGGGCGACACTGAGACCCAGGTCCGCGGCGCGCAGGGCGGCCGCGTATCCGCCCGATCCGCCTCCGAGGATCACCAGGTCGAACGTGGTCTCGGTCATCGCGCGGTCCTCTCCTCGTCGCGTTCGCCGGTGCTCACAGCAGGATCCTGAGCGGGTGCTCGAGCACGTCCACGAACGCCTTCGTCCACTCTGCCGCGGTGGCACCGTCCACCGACCGGTGGTCGACGGCGAGGGTCAGCCGCAGAACGGAGCCGACGACGACCGCGCCCTCCTCGACGACAGCCTCCTGCCGGACGGCGCCCACGGCCAGGATCGCGGCCTGCGGCGGGTTGATGATCGCCGCGAAGTCCTCGGTCCCGTACATGCCGAGGTTCGTGATCGAGATCGTGCCGCCCTCCAGCTCGTCCTGCCGGAGCCGGCGCTCCTTGGCACGGGCGATCAGATCCTTCGTCACCTTGGCGACACCGCCCAGCGACAGGGAGTCGACGGCGCGGACCACGGGGGTGACCAGACCGCCGTCGGTGGCGACGGCCACGGCGATGTCGACGTCCGTGAAGTGCCGGATCGAGTCGCCGTTCCACTGCACGTTCATCGCGGGGACCCTCGCGTGCGCGGAGGCCACCGCCTTGACGAGCATGTCGTTGATCGACACCTTCACGTCCTGGCCGGCGTTGATCTGCTGCCGCAGGTCGAGGAGTGCGTCGACGCGTACGCCGGCGCGCAGGTAGAAGTGCGGCGTGTGCTGCTTGCTCTCCGTCAGCCGGCGGGCGATGGCCGCCCGCATGCGCGTGTGGGGCACGTCGACGAAGCGCGCCGCGGCCACCGGGGGCCGGGGCTCTCCGCTGTCCTGCCGCGGGGCCTTCGGCTCCGCCCTCCCGGCGGCCGCGGCCGCCTCGACGTCCGGCCGCCTGATCCGGCCGCGTGGGCCACTCCCCGCCACGGTGCCCAGATCGACCGAGAGCTCGCGTGCGAGGCGTCGGGCCAGCGGGCTCGCGAAGAGGCGCGTGGACGTCGTCTCCCGCTCGGTTCGACCGGCGACCGGAGCTCGCGGTGGCGGATCGGCGGGAGTCCCACCGGGGCCGCCCAGGGCGGCCACCAGCGCGTCCACGTCGGCGGCGGGCTCGTCCGGCGCCCCCCAGACCGCGATCGGGGTGCCGACCGCGACCGTCGTGCCCGCGTCCACCAGGAGGCGCAGGAGTACGCCGTCGTGCTCGGACTCGACGTCGACCACGGCCTTCTCGGTCTCCACCGTGACGATCGGATCGCCCGCCGCGTACGGGGTGTTCACCGCGACGTTCCAGGACTCCAGGACCGCCTCGGCCGTGTTGGCGGCGATCTCGGGCATGCGCAGCAGCTCAGCCATGGTTCTGCTCCCGTGCGAACTCGCTGAGCTTGGCGACGACTTCGTCCGTGGAGGCGAACGCGGCGCGCTCCAGCACCTTGCTGATGCTCGGCGACGCCTCGCCGCCCGTCAGGCGTTCGACCGGGGCGTCGAGCCAGTCGAACAGCCGTCGCTGGACCTCGTCCGCCAGCCAGCCGCCGTAGGAGGTGCCGAGGGCGCCCTGCTCGGCGATGAGCACGTGGTTGGTCTTCATCACCGAACGGGAGATCGTGTCCCAGTCCAGGCTGGCGCGGTCCAGCCACCGCAGGTCGACGACCTCCGCGTCCACCCCCGTCTGTGCGACGGCGTCGAGCACGGCCGGCGTCATCGCCAGGTAGGTGAGGACGGTCAGTGCCGCGCCCTCGCGGCGTACGGCGGCCTTGCCGACCGGCAGGTGGTGGTCGTAGTTGTCCGGCAGTCCTGGCCCCGTCGAGTTGTAGAGGTCCACGTGCTCCAGGACCACGACCGGGTCGTCGCAGGCCAGGGCCGTGTTCATCAGGCCGACGTAGTCGAACGGCGTCGAGGGGGCGACGATGCGCCAGCCCGCCGCCGTCGCGAACACGCCGGCCGGGTCCATCGAGTGCTGCGATCCGTAGCCGGTGCCGGTGGCGACCTTGCTGCGCAGGACGAACGGTACCTTGCCCTCGCCGCCGAACATGTGACGGGCCTTGCCGATCTGGTTGAACAACTGGTCGGCCGCCACCCACATGAAGTCGGCGTACATGAACTCGACCACCGGGCGGTAGCGGCCGTCGAGGGCGAGCCCACCGCCGAGGCCGGTGAACGCGTTCTCCGAGATCGGCGTCCCGATGACGCGGTCGGGGAAGTCCTCGCTCAGTCCGCGGGTGGCGCCGTTGGTGCCGCCGTTGAGCCGGTGCACGTCCTCCCCCATCACCACGACACGGGGATCGGTCTCCAGGCGGCGTCCCATCACGCCGGCGACGGCGCCGATGAACTTCACCTCGGTCAGCTCACCGGCGTGGTCCTCGGTGTCGGTGAACTCGATGCCGGCCAGCTCCGACAGGTCGCCGCGGACGCCTTCGTCGACGAAGGCCGGGTCCGGCCACTCCGAGGGAACGATGCGCCGCTCCCCCGGCTTGCCGCCGGGCCGTGCCTCCATGAGTACGTCGCCGAGTCCGGACATCAGTGCCTTGGCGCGCGCGACGGTGTCGGCGACCGCCTTCTTGGTGAGGATTCTGCGGCGCACCAGGTGCCGTACGACGGTGTCGAGCGGGTCGCGGGCACGCCACTGCGCTTCCTCCTCCTTGGTGCGGTACCGGAACGCCGAGCCGGCGAAGGGACCGTTCTGGTGGAAGTAGCGGTACACATCGGCCTCGATCAGCGTCGGTCCGTCGCCGCGGCGCATGTGCCCGAGGGCCTGCTGCGTCGTCAGGTACACGGCCAGCGGATCCATGCCGTCGACCTTCCAGCTCCGGATACCGAAGCCCGGGCCGCGACCGGACAGCCGCGGCTCGGCAGTGACTTCGGAGACGTGGGTGGAGACGGCGTACTGGTTGTTCTCGACGAAGAAGCACAGCGGCAGCGACCAGGCCGCCGCGAGGTTGAGGGTCTCCAGAGTGGATCCGATGTTGATCGCGCCGTCGCCGAAGAACGTGAACGCGACGGCGTCGGTGCCGGACCTCTTGTGCGCCCAGGCGGATCCGGCCGCGAGCGGCACCCCGCCGCCGACGATCGCGTTGGTCCCGATGGCGCCGGCCTCGTGCCACTGGAGGTGCATGCTGCCGCCCCGGCCGTGGCTGAACCCCCGGTCCAGGCCGCATATCTCGCGCAGGCTGCGCAGGAGCACGGCCTCCACGTCCTCGGGGAACGGCTTCGTGGGGTCGATGCCCTTCGGGTGCAGATGGGCGAGCACCTTGGCGAGGAACTGGTGGTGGCCGCGGTGCGAGCCGTTCACGGTGTCCTGCGTCGTCAGCGCGAAGCATGCGCCGACCGCGCCGCCCTCCTGGCCGATGCTGGAGTGCGCGGGACCATGGATCAGCCCGTCCGCGGCAAGCTCCAGGACGTACTCCTCGAAGGTCCTGATCAGCACCAGCTGGCTGAGCATGCCCGTCAGGAGGTCAGGAGCCGCGGCGTCCCAGTCGTCCTGGGTGACGACGAACTCCGACCACGCGGCCTTCGCTTCGAGTCTGTGTTCCGCAGGCATCGGGTGCCCCCTTCGATCGTCCGGAGTGGACCGGCCCGGACGACCCTGCCATAAGGTTGGATCCAATAACAAGACTTCTCTCGACTTCTCGCCGCCAGCAGGCCATCATCGTGATGCTTTCGGATCCAAAGGAGGAAGATCATGGCTCTGCCCGGCCTCATACGCCTCGACCACATCGGATTCACCGTGCCGGACCTGGACGAAGCCCACACATGGCTCGTGGACGTCCTGGGCTGCGAATACCTGTACTCACTCGGCCCGTTCGGCGCGACGGACGACTGGATGGCGGAGCACCTGAACGTCGACGCGCGCACCGTCATGCGCCAACTGCGCTTCTACCGGTGCGGCACGCAGGCCGTCTTCGAGGTGTTCGAGTACCGGGCGGAGTCGCCGCGGACCGCCGTGCCGCGCAACAGCGATGTCGGCGGCCACCATGTCGCCCTGTACGTCGAGGACCTGGACGAGGCCGTGTCGTACCTGCGGGCGAGGAACGTTCCCGTGCTGGGCGGCCCCACCACGAGCACCGGACCGTCGAAGGGGCAGCGGTGGGTCTACTTCCTCTCACCGTGGGGGATGCACTTCGAGCTGGTGTCGTATCCTGACGGCAAGGCCTTCGACCGCGCCCCGTCCCAGTTCAGAGGTGACCGTCCTTGACTCCCCCGCACGCTCGCGATCCCCGCGGGTCGGAGAGTGTCAGGAGTCAGCACATCGCGGGCATCCTCCGCGAGGAGATCCTCGCCGGCGAACTGACGCCCGGCACCTGGCTGCGCCAGGACGAGATCGCGGCGCGCCTGGGCACGAGCCGGATCCCGGTGCGCGAGGCGCTGCGGATCCTGGAGTCCGACGGCCTCACCGAGTCGTTCCCGAACCGCGGGTCGCGGGTTCCGATGCTCAGCCTCGAAGAGGTGAACACCAACTACCGCATGCGCGAGCGGCTGGAGCCGCTGACGCTGAACATGAGCCTCCCCCATCTCAGCGACCAGCACATGGAACGCCTCGAACAGCTCCAGGACGAGATCGAGAGCCAGAGCGACGTCAACCGCTTCCTGCTCCTGGACCGCGATTTCCACATGACGACCTACGCGGGCTGCCCCAGCGACCATCTGCTGGCCATCACCGAGCGGCTGTGGAACTCCACCCAGCACTACCGCCGCGCGTTCATGGTGCTCGCGGACCCCGACCGGGCCACGATCGTCAACGCCGAACACCGGCTGATCCTGGACGCCGTACGGCGCCGCGATCCCGAGGACGGCGAGCGCTACCTCACGGGGCACATCCGTCGCACCAGGGTCGAACTCACCGCGCATCCCGAGCTCTTCGCCGAGAAGCAGTGACGCGGGCCGGAAGCCCGGCCCCCGCCCCGGCTCTCTGAGCGAACCGGCTCGCGTCGCGGCGTCGGGGTTCCCGCGAAATCCCGAACCACCTCGGATCAGTAGATGGATCCATTCTTGCGCGACTCCCAGCAAGTAAGTCGCATCATCACTGGTTCACCCTCCAAGCGAGTCCTATTATGGATCCAATCTTGATCCACCCCCTCCCTACCCTCAGAGGAGAACGCCGTGCCGATCGCCACCGTGAACCCCGCCACCGGTGAACTCGTCGAAGAGTTCGCTCCCCTCACGAAGGATCAGGTCAACCGGCGCCTGGCGCGAGCGGAGCTCGCGGCCACGACGCTCCGGGCGACCGGCTTCGACACGCGCGCCGGGTGGATGCGGGCGGCCGCCGACCTGGTCGAGACCGAGGCGGCCCAGACGGCGCGCCGGCTCACGATCGAAATGGGGAAGCCGATCGCGCAGGCCCGCGCGGAGGTCCTCAAGTGCGCGCACGCGATGCGGTTCTACGCCGAGAACGCCGAGAGCCTGCTGGCCGACCAGCCGCTCGCCGACCCGGGCGCGGTCAGGGCCTCGGCCGCGTACACCTCGTACGAGCCCCTGGGCATCGTGCTCGCCGTGATGCCGTGGAACTACCCGATGTGGCAGGTGATCCGCTTCGCCGCGCCCGCGCTGATGGCAGGCAACGTCGGCCTGCTCAAGCACGCCTCGAACGTCCCGCAGTCCGCGCTGTACCTCGACACGCTCTTCGAGCGAGCGGGCTTCCCCGAGGGGTCGTTCCAGACGCTCCTCATTGGAGCGGCCCACGTCGAGGACGTCGTCCGGGACCGGCGCGTCGCCGCCGTCACGCTCACCGGGTCCGAGCCGGCCGGGCGCTCGATCGCGGCCGTCGCGGGCTCGGAGGTGAAGAAGGCGGTGCTGGAGCTGGGCGGGTCCGACCCGTTCATCGTGCTGCCCTCCGCGGACGTCCCGGCCGCCGCCCGTACCGCCGTGGCCGCCCGCACGATGAACAACGGCCAGTCCTGCATCGCAGCCAAGAGGTTCATCGTCCATACCGAGGTGTACGAGGAGTTCGTCGAGGCCTTCGTCGCGGACACCAAGGCGCTCAGGGTCGGCGACCCGCTCGACGAGGAGACCGAGATCGGGCCGATCGCCACGGAGTCCGGCCGGCGCGAGCTCGCCGAACTGGTCGACGACGCCGTCGCGAAGGGTGCCGTCCTGCGCTGCGGTGGATCCGCGGTCGGCACCGAGGGGTGGTTCTTCGAGCCGACGGTGCTGGAGGAGGTCACCGCCGAGATGCGGCTGTACCGGGAGGAGGCCTTCGGCCCCTTGGCCGCGGTCCACCGGGTCGACGGCATCGAACAGGCCGCGGCCCTCGCCAACGACACGTCCTTCGGCCTCAGCTCGTCGGTGTGGACCACCGACCCGGACGAGGAGCGCTACCTGATCAGCCGGCTCGAGGCCGGTGCCGTCTTCGTCAACGGCATGAGCATCTCCTTCCCCGAGCTGCCCTTCGGCGGCGTGAAGGACTCCGGTATCGGGCGCGAGCTCGCCGCGGAAGGCATCCGCGAGTTCTGCAACCTCAAGACGGTCTGGAAGGGCTGACAGGCCACCGCCCGGGGTGCGATTGCGCCGGCCGGCGCAATCACACCCCGGGCGCTGCACGTCCGGCCCGTACGGCAGTGCTCAATCCGCGCCCTGCGCCCAGCGGTTGAGCCTTTCACCCGGGGCGTCGTAGGTGAGCCAGGTCCCGTCGCCGAGCGGGCGGATCCAGCTGTCGACCGCGCCCGCGGGATACGTGACCTCCCCGCGTATCTCCAGGGTGCGGGCGTCGAGCAGCCAGTGGCGCGTCAGGTCTTCGTCGGCGTCGGTCAGCGAGGCGATGACGGTGGCGGCGTCGACGAAGCCGCAGTCGTAGCCCCAGGCGTCATCCCGCTCCTCGTCGTCGGCCGATTCCGGCACCGCCTCGGCGAGCACGGTGCCGTCCAGAGCGTGCAGGCGCAGGTCCCCTCCGTAGTGCTCCACCGTCAGGAAGCCGGGGTGCGCCGCGTGGACGTCCATCAGGATGCGGTCCATGCCTTTGTTCAGGTCCCAGCCGGTGAGCTCCTCGCCGTCCCGGCGCGCCCAGTGCAGCAGGATGCCGTCCTGGCCCATGCCGATGCAGAGCCCCATGTGCACGCCGTCGGGGTGGCAGAGGTGGTGCGAGCCTTCTGCGACGCTGTCCAGCGGCAGCCGGGCCAGTTCCCGTCCGTCCCGGGCGTCCAGGACGACCCAGCGTTCCTGCCAGTCTCCTTCCGCGGACCCGGCCACGACGTGCGCCCAGACAAGCCGGCCGTCGTCCGAGACCCGGCAGGATCCGTGCTCGCTGCCGCGGCAGACCTCCTGCTCGTCCCCCGAGTGCGGGTGGTCGAGTTCGGGTCCCCAGCAGGCGTGGCGGTACTCCCACAGGGTCTGCCCGTCCGTCCCCACGGCACGCACCGCGCGCTGGCCCGAGAACACCGCGAAGGTGCCGTCGGGACTCACCGAGTCGACTCCGCGGTCCCACCCCGGCCAGGGCAGGGCAAAGACCGCGGACGGCGCGCGCTCCCCCGCGAACACCTCGTCGAGGTCGTGGACCTCCAGCCCGTGCCCGTTGCGGAGAAGCGCGCGGTGCGACCCGTTCGCGCGGCTTTCGAGTGCGAAGCCGTTGACGAGAACGCCTCCACCCGGCAGCCTCACCGAGTCGCGCAGTTGTGCGGTGATCGACATGCTCCGAAGGTAACGGACACCACCGACAGTGCCTGCGCGTCCCCTGAGCGTACCGATGGCGAAAGGTGCGCCGAGGAGTTCAGTGCTCGAAGAGCTCGATGAAACGTGGCAGCGACGCGTCGAAAGCCTCGTCGTACGACATCGACGCGAACTCGTAGAGGGAGCGCCGGCCGCGGGCACCCGCGCCGGCCGCCCTCAGTGCCTTGTCGAGCCACTCCTGGGCGACCGCGGCTGCTCGGCCGGCCTTGACCACGGCCTGCACGAGACCGACCTCGCGGGCCCGCTCCGCGGTGAACGGCTCACCGGAGCCTATGTTCTCCATCGCCACGCGCGGCCCGAGCCGTTGGATGAGGGGCACTTGCGCGATCATCGGCCACATCCCGGCGCCGACCTCCACGGTGCCGATGCGCGCACTGTCCACTGCGACGGCGAAATCGCAGGCCGCGACGAACGAGGCGCCCCCGGCGAGCGCGTCGCCGTTGACGGCGGCCGCGACAGGCAGCCCCAGACGGGGGAAGATCCGGAGGGTCTCCATCAGCGCCTTGCCGAACAGAGCGGGGTCGGCGCCGGCTTTGACGGCAGCGATGTCGAGACCGCCGCAGAAGATGTCGCCCGCGCCGGTGAGCAGCACGGCGCGGATGTCCGGGTTGTCGTCGCACTCCTGCAACCGGGCACGGATGTCGCCGAGGATGCCTGGGTTCAGCAGGTTCCGCTCGCCGTTGCGCAGCGTCAGCACGCAGGTGGCACCGACCACTTCCCGCTCCACGCCGCCGCTCCGGACGCCGTCCGCGCTGTTCGTCATCAGAGTCCTCTCACTTGGGTGCGGTCTGTCTGTCACAGGACGCGGAGGATGTCCTCGACGCGGTCCTTGGCGTCGCCGAAGAGCATGGCGGAGTTCTCGCGGTAGAAGAGCGGGTTCTGGACGCCGGCGTACCCGGAGGCCATGGAGCGTTTGAAGACGATGACGTTCTCGGCGTTCCAGACCTGGAGGACGGGCATGCCGGCGATGGGCGAGCCCGGGTCCTCGGCGGCAGCGGGATTGACGGTGTCGTTGGCGCCGATGACGAGGACGACCGTGGTGCTGCCCAAGTCGTCGTTGATCTCGTCCATCTCCAGCACGATGTCGTAGGGGACCTTGGCCTCGGCGAGCAGGACGTTCATGTGGCCGGGCAGCCGGCCCGCGACCGGGTGGATGCCGAAGCGCACCTTGACGTCGCGGTCCCTGAGCTTGCGGGTCAGTTCGGCGACGCCGTACTGGGCCTGCGCGACGGCCATCCCGTAGCCGGGGGTGATGACCACCGAGTCGGCCGAGCCGAGGAGTTCGGCGACGCCCTCGGCGGTGATCTCGCGGTACTCGCCGTAGTCCTTGTCGCCGGCCGGGCCGGCCTCGATGCCGAACCCGCCGGCGATCACGGAGAGGAAGGAGCGGTTCATCGCCTTGCACATGACGGAGGACAGATAGGCGCCGGAGGAGCCGACCAGGGCGCCGGTGATGATCAGCAGGTCGTTCTCCAGGAGGAACCCGGACGCCGCGGCCGCCCAGCCGGAGTAGGAGTTCAGCATCGAGACCACGACCGGCATGTCGCCGCCGCCGATCGAGGCGACCAGGTGCCAGCCCAGGGCCAGCGCGACGACGGTGACCGCGACCAGCGGCCACGGCCCGGGGTCGATCACGAATCACGTGGTCTGCACGGCGAAGGCGGCGAGGGCCCCGAGGTTGAGGTGGTTCTTGCCCGGCAGCATCAGGGGCGACGACTTGATCCGCGCCGAGAGCTTGAGGAAGGCCACGATCGAGCCGGTGAAGGTGACCGCGCCGATGAACACGCCGATGAAGACCTCGGCGGAGTGGATGCCGAGCAGGTCCTGCGCCCGCAGGGCCGCGGCCTCGGCGCTGCCCGGGCCGTCCAGGGCGGCCTCCACGTGCAGGTAGCCGTTCCAGCCGACCAGCACCGCCGCCAGTCCCACGAAGGAGTGCAGCAGGGCGATCAGTTCGGGCATCCCGGTCATCTCCACCACCCGGGCCCGCCACAGCCCGATCGCGGCACCGGCCGCGACCGCGCCGATGAGCAGGGCGAGACCGACGCCGGAGATGTCGTGGTCGATCGCCGGCACGACCGTCGCGCCCAGGGCCACGGCCATGCCGGCGATACCGAAGGTCTTGCCGGCCTTGGCGGACTCGTGGTGGGACAGCCCGGCCAGTGCCAGGATGAAGAGCAGGGCCGCGACGATGTAGGCGGCCGCCGCGCCGGTCTCGACAGTCATCAGATCGGACATCGCACAGCCCTTCAGCTTCTCGAGAACATGGAGAGCATCCGGCGGGTCACCGCGAAGCCTCCGAAGACATTGACGGAGGCCAGCAGGATCGCGATCGTCGACAGCGCGGTGACCGCCGCGCCGTTCGGGCTCTCGCCGTGGCCGATCTGCATCAGGGCGCCGACCACGATGATCCCGGAGATCGCGTTGGTCACGCTCATGAGGGGCGTGTGCAGGGCGTGGTGGACCTGCCCGATCACGTAGTAGCCGATCACCACCGCGAGCGCGAACACCGTCAGGTGTCCCAGCAGGGCGGGTGGTGACATGGCCGCGAGCAGGAACAGCGCGGCGCCGCCCGCTCCGACCACGGCGAACCGCCTCCGGGCCGGCACCGGCGTCTCGGCCCGGGAGCCCGCGGGCTTCGGCGCGCGGGCCGCGCCGGAGGGAGCGGCCGCCGGAGCGGCCAACACCTCCACGGGCGGCGGCGGCCAGGTCGACTCGCCGTCGCGGACCACGGTGATGGACCGCTGCACCACGTCGTCGAAGTCCAGTACCAGCCGGCCGTCCCTGCCCGGGGTCATCAGCTTCACGAGGTTGACCAGGTTGGTGCCGTACAGCTGGGAGGCCTGCGCGGGCAGCCGGCCGGGCAGGTCGGTCCAGCCGATGATGGTCACGCCGTTCGCCGTGACCACCGACTCGTCCCTGACCGTGCCCTCGACGTTGCCGCCGTTCGCGGCCGCCAGGTCCACGATCACGCTGCCCGGCCTCATCGAGGCGACCATCTCGGCCGTGATGAGCGTCGGTGCCGGACGGCCCGGGATCAGGGCCGTCGTGATGACGATGTCCATCTCCGGGATCCGGTCGGTGTACAGCTGGGCGGCGCGGGCGTTGTAGTCCCGCGACATCTCCTTGGCGTAGCCGGTCGCCGAGACCTCCACCTCGCCGGGGTCACCGGCCTCGACGGGGAGGTACTCGCCGCCCAGCGACCTGACCTGGTCGGCGACCTCCGGCCGCGGGTCGGTGGCGTGCACGACCGCGCCGAGACTGCCCGCGGCACCGATCGCGGCCAGACCCGCCACCCCCGCGCCGCAGACCAGGACCTTCGCCGGCGGCACCTTGCCCGCGGCGGTCACCTGACCGGTGAAGAACCGCCCGAAGGCGTGGGCGGCCTCCACCACCGCCCGGTAGCCGGCGATGTTCGCCATCGACGAGAGCACGTCGAGCGACTGCGCCCTTGAGATGCGCGGCACCGCGTCCATGGCCAGCGCCGTGATCGGGCGCTTGGCGAGGTCCGCCACCAGCGCGGGCTCGAACGCGGGGGCCATGATGCCCACGACCGTCGCACCCGGCTTCAGTGCGTCCAACTGCTCGGTCGACAGGGCGTTCACGCCGAGCACGACGTCGGCGGCGAGCGGGTCGCCGAGTTTCGCGCCGGCTTCGGCGTAGGCCTCGTCGGGGAAGCTGGACAGCGTGCCCGCGCCCGGCTGCACCACGACGTCGTACCCCAGCTTCACCAGCTGGACCACCGTGGCGGGGGTCGCGGCAACGCGCGTCTCGCCGCGGCGGGCTTCACTCACGATTCCGATCAGCATTCCCGTAACTCCCAGCTGTCGATGGTGCGGGGCACTCGCCGGACGTCCGCGCCCCGCGGACGCGGAAAAGGACGACGACGAGGACGACGACGAGGACGAGGAACGCCATCCAAGGTGAGGGCGCCTCGGATGGCGTCCGCCTGGGGGCCGCGATCAGGCGACGGGCTTCGTCAGACCGCCGTCGACGCGCAGCACCTGTCCGGTCATGTAGCTGGCGTCGTCGGACGCCAGGAACGCCGCCGCGGCACCGACCTCGGAGGGCTCGGCCCAGCGGTTGAGGCGGATGCCGAGTCCCTGCACCATGCCGGCCCGGACCTCCTCGGCGCTCTTGCCCTGCTGCTTGGCCATGGCCTCGGTCTTGGTGAGCCAGCCCTCGGTCTTGGTCATTCCGGGGGAGATCGCGTTGACCCGGATGTTGTCGGCGGCCGCCTCGCTCGCCAGGTAGCTGGTGAGGGCGACCACGCCCGCGTTCACGATGCCCGTGGCGCCGGCGTTGGGGACCAGCATGTGCGCGGTCGCTCCGACGACGTTGACGATGCTGCCGCTGCCGGACCGGCTGAGGAACGGGAGAGCGGCCTGCGAGACGCGGAGGAAGCCGAGCAGCTTCGTGTCGAAGGCCGCCGCGACGACCTCCTCGTCGACCTGGGCGAGGGACGCCGGGGCGAGTTGCGGTCCCGCGTTGTTGACGAGGATGTCGAGGCCGCCCTGCCAGGCCTGGACCTCCGCCAGCGCGCTGTTGACGGACTCCGCGTCGCTGACGTCCGCGACGACGGAGAGCACGTCCCCGGCGGCGAATCCGGCGGCGAGGCGGCCCGCGGCAGCCTTGACGGCCGCTTCGTCCCGGGCCGCGATCGCCACCTTGGCGCCGCGCTCCAGCAGTGCCCGCGCGATGGCGAAGCCCAGGCCTCGACTACCGCCGGTCACGAAGGCCGTGCGGCCCTCCAAGTTCCACCCTGCAGCCATGTTTCAGTCCTCCAGTCAGCGCTTTGGTGCTTGTGCCGAGAGTGGAACCGAAGGGCCGAAGGGGCGGCAAGCGCGGTTAACACATGGTTCACACGCGGGCCGGAGCGACCGCTTCGCACCTTTCGCATGGTTAACAGAGCACGCGGCACCCTCACCGAGTGAGTGCAGGTGGTGCGCGTGCCTCTCCCCACCCGCGAGTGTCCGCTCGGCAAAGGACTTGAGATGGCGATACCCACGTTTGGACCGAACGCAGTCGACTGGGAAACCCGCGTCGACATGGGCAGGCTCCGCGACGAGCGGCTGGCCCGGCTGCGCGCGTCGTTGGAGGAGTCCGACCTGGGCGCCGTCCTCGCCTTCGACTTCGCCAACATCCGCTACATGACCTCGACCAACATCGGCACCTGGGCGATCGACAAGATGATCCGCTTCTCCCTGCTGGTGCGGGGAGGTGAGCCGATCGTCTGGGACTTCGGTTCGGCCGCCAGGCACCACCAGCTGTACAACCCGTGGCTGGACCACTCGGGGGCCCACCCCGACGCCGATCCGCACGGGGCCCACCACGGAGCCGACCCCCGCAACCCGAGCGGTGCCCGCGCCGGCATCTCGACGCTGCGCGGCGCCATCAACCCGCTGGTCGGGATGGCCGACTCGGTCGCCCGGAAGATCAAGCACGAGCTGGAGCTCTACGGCCTCCTGGACGAGCCGGTCGGCGTCGACGTCATCGAGCTCCCGGTGCTGACGGCCCTGCAGAACGCGGGCGTCACGGTGGCCGACGGCCAGCAGGTGTTCCTGGAGGCCAGGCGCATCAAGACCCGCGACGAGATCCGTCTGCTCACCCACGCCTGCTCGATGGTCGACGCCGCCTACGAGAACCTGTACGAGTTCCTCCGGCCGGGCGTGCGCGAGAACGAGTGCGTGGGCATGGTGGCCAAGACCCTCTACGACCTGGGCTCGGAGTTCGTCGAGGGGGTCAACGCGATTTCCGGGGAGCGGTGCGCGCCGCACCCCCACGTCTTCTCGGACCGCATCGTGCGGCCCGGGGACCCGGCGTTCTTCGACATCCTGCACAGCTACAACGGCTACCGCACCTGCTACTACCGCACGTTCGCCGTCGGCAGTGCCTCCTCCGCGCAGCGCGACGCGTACACGCGGTGCCGTGAGTACATGGACGAGGCCATCAGCCTCGTGCGGCCCGGGGCCACGACGGCCGACATCGTCTCCGTGTGGCCGACGGCGCAGGAGTTCGGGTTCGCCGACGAGGAGGCGGCCTTCGCGCTCCAGTACGGGCACGGTGTCGGGCTGTCGATCTGGGAGAAGCCCGTCTTCTCCCGGCTGGTGTCCCTGGACCACCCCGAAGTGCTCGAAGAGGGCATGGTCTTCGCGCTGGAGACCTACTGGCCGTCGAAGGACGGCTGGGGCGCGGCCCGGATCGAGGAGGAGCTCGTGGTGACCGCGGACGGCTGCGAGGTCATCACCAAGTTCCCCGCGGAGGAGCTTCTCGTCGCCGGCCGGCGCTACTTCACCGTCTCCGGGCCGCTGTCGACCGAGCGCGACTCGCAGTCGCACCTGAACACCCCCACGGGGTCCCGGTACATCCGCCGAGGCAGCGCTGCCGACCTCTGACCGCGCGGCCGCTCCCGCCCGGCCGGAGCCGAGGACGCCATGAGCCTGTCCGAGCAAGACCCCCGAACCCCGGTCGCCTGGAGCGTCGCGCTGCGCGGCGCCGTACGCGGAAGGGCGGTGGCGCAGACGTCCGCCGCCGCCCTGGCGGTCGGGTCGACCCTGTTCATGGTCAACCTGTACGCGCAGGTCCGGGAGGGCCCGCTCACGTGGACGCTCGCGGTGCGCATCGCCCTCACTTTCCTCGTTCCGTGGTTCAACGCCACGACGGGGATCGCTCTGGGCCTGCGCCGGCCGGGCTCCGCGTCACGCGGCGGGTCCGCTTCCGACGCGTCCGCCCCTCCCCCGTCCCAAGCCTGCGGTCTCCCCGCGGGCCCCGTCGAAAGGTGATTCCCATGGCGCTGGTACCGCTTCTCACATCCGATCAGTTCTCGTCGGCCGACCAACCCGCCCTCGCGAAGGGGGTGAGTACCTGGGGCGGAGTGCTGAACACCTGGGCGGGCATCGGGAACAGCCCCGGCCTGCTCGCCACCTACCTTCCCTTCCTCGGGCAGCTCAACGGCCCGGGCGCGCTCGATCAGCGCGTGAAGGAGCTGGTCGCGGTCCGTGTCGCCGTGCTCAACCACTGCCGCTACACGGCGAGTCACCGCTGCACCTCCGCGCTGGCCAAGGGGGTCGGGGCCGATGAGCTCGCGGCCGTCGCGCGGGGCGAGCTCGGCGGCTTCACCGACAAGGAGCGGCTGGCGCTCCAGCTGGCCGACGAGATGACCGTCTCCCTCCCGAACACGCCCCTTGAGAAGGGCCTCACCGGCGTGTCGGCCCGGGTCCGCGAGGACGTTCAATGGTCGTTCGACGCGGCCGAGCTGGTCGAGCTCGTGATGTGCATCAGCGTGTGGAACGCCCTGGCGCGCTTCCACCGTGTCATGGCCTTCGACCTGGACATGCCGGAGGCGCCCGTGGCGGTGGAGAACCAGCTCTGAGACCACGGCGCGCCGCAGTGAGGCCGGTCAGGCAGGTGCCTGACCGGCCTGCCCCGGTTCTCCGGGCACTCCGCCCGGTAGGTTCCTCACATGGACCGGGCCTTCACCTTGAGCAGCCTTACCGAGAGCGGAGCTGACTTCCCCCCTCGGCGACTCACCGAACTGGCCGCCGAACTCGACATACCGGTGGCCGACCTCTTCGCCGTCGCGGGCCGGCCCGTGCCGGCGGCGCTCCTCCCCCCGGAGCGCGACGCCGACGTCATGCGGGAGTTCGCCTACCGCGTCAGCCACTGCGACCATGCGCGGCTGACCGCGCTGGAGGCATTCGTCCGCTCACTGCCACGGATTGCCGCTCCAGAGCCCGCCGCGCGGCCCGAAGAGCGGGACCGCCATCCCGCCGAGACCCCGCTGGCCGCCGTGCTCGTCGGACTGCTCCGCAATCGCGGCTTCGGCATCCGGGAACTGCCGTTCATGGGACTTGCCCGCAGTACACTGCTCCGGATGGTCCGTCGCTTCGACGCGAGTGCGCACCGCCGGCAGCAACTGTCCGCGATAGCGGGTCCGCTCGGCTGGACCCTGCCCGATCTCTTCGCGGTGGCCGGTGAGCCGTACTCCAAGGAACTCCGCCCGATGCTCCACTGCCACCACCTCGGGCGGGTCTTCACCGCGGCCGTCCCCCTGACCACCGCTCAGCTGATCGAGACCGCGAAGGAAGCGGACCGCCTGAGCATCCGCGAGGACCACGGAGCATGGCAGCCCGTTTCCCAAGGTTTCGCCGAGGAGTGCCCGGACCTCCGCTGACTCGCGGGGGCCGGCCGGGCAGCCCGGTCCGCCGGAGGCGTCTACCGCGACGACCAGGAAACAAGCGTCGATGCCTCGTTCACATTGTGTGTCCATTCCTGCGGTGGTCGCGGATGACCATGGCGGCACATGCGAGGGTGATGGCAATCCATGTGTAGATGACCGGGTTAACGAATGCCGGAACGAAGCTGTAGGTGCGTCCACTGTTCCAGTGGCAGGTAGCGGTGAGCGGGAAGGCACTTTGTTCGAACCAGTCCGCGTTTCGGGGCCATCGGGCTGCTTCGCTGCCGCACCCCTTCGCGAAGTCGACCGGGATCACGAACCAGAAGAGATTGACGGCGTAGACGACCACGGAGGCTCCCATCGAAAACAGGAGCCCAGGAAGCCATCGCTTGCCGTTGCGCCACTGGGTGATCCCGAATCCGATGAGGATGAGTGGTGCGACGAGGGCCGCCAGAAGTACGGCAGCGAATCGGGTAAGCATACTGTGTCTTCCTCATGGGCGCTCTGGACCGAGTAGCAATGTGATCAGTGGTCGCAGGCGATCAGCGACCGGGTGACCGGAGCGCCGAACTGGTCATCGTGACAGATGCCGGCGGCCCTTGCCAGGACGCGTTGAGCCAGGCCCCCCATGCCACACCGTTGCTTGTGGGCGTGGCACATGGCCGAGGAAGGCCTGCGCCGGCACGAGGCAGGCGAGTTCGGAATCGCTGAGCAGAGGTGGGCACCCTATCCACCGTCTTCCTCCGATCTCGTCGTCGATCGTCACGTACAGTGCGGTCACGAGGCTGTTCAGGTCGGTCATCACAACCGGATCTTGAACACCCTCGGTCCTCGTCCGCAGCCGATCTTCGGAACTGACGTGTAGTAGTTGAGGGTGGGATGGGCCATGGGAATGGTCGAAAGTCTCTGGAAGAACGGAGAGATGCCGCTCCGTGACGGGCTGTACCGGTCAGACGACTCCGGTTTGGAGCTGTATGTCGACGGCCCGGGGGCGTACCACCCAGATGCCGGGCAGCCGGTTCCCTTCCGTATCGGAGGACCGTTCGATGTGGCCCAGGCCATTGAAGAAGGGGGCATCGACGCGGTGGACACCAACTTCGAGAGCCTGCTGCCGGACAATTCAGGGTGGATGTCCGGCGGGGGCGGCGGGATGGGCAACATCGGCTACCTCGCCCGTCTCCACGCCGACCGCTCGTTGCGGTGGGTTGCCGTGATGTTCCACTCCAACCCATTCCTCAGCATGCGTTACGAGGGCACGAGCGCCGTCTTCACCAATGACTGGGGAAACCGCCTGATGCTCGACCTCACGAGGCCTGCTCTCGGCTGACGCCATGAAAACCCGTCGACCAGCGCGATCGGTCTTCAGCGTCAGAAGCACGCCTCGGGGTCGAGACGGTCACGACCGTGCCCGGCCCGCGCGCATGCCGAGTTCGTGTCGGCCGTACCGATGAGTCTTGTGCGGATCCGCAGTCGATACTGCCGGATGCACCGACAGCGAAGCACATGGAGGCAGTGATGGGCGTCGACGACTCCGCGCAGGAGCGCACGATCCGGACGGGCGAGCAGGGGAAGCCGGTGAGCGGTCCCAGGGTGCTGGTGGCGGGGGCGAGCATCGCGGGGCCCGCGCTGGCCCACTGGCTGCGTCGGTGGGGGGCCGAGGTGACCGTGGTGGAGCGGGCTCCCGAGCTGCGTCCCGGCGGGCAGGCGGTGGACGCGCGCGGGATCGCCAAGGAGGTCATCGGGCGCATGGGGCTGGACGCGGCGGTCCGCGCGATGTGCACCGACACCGCCGGCGCGCACACCGTGGACGCGGACGGGCAGGTACTGGAGACCTTCCGCGCGGACGACGACGGTGGCGACGGGTTCATCGCGGACGTCGAGATCCTGCGCGGGGACCTGTCCCAGGTGCTCTACGACGACACCCGCGACGGCGTCGAGTACGTCTTCGGCGACCGGATCGCAGAGCTCACCCAGGACGCGGACGGGGTCGACGTGGTCTTCGCGGGCGGCAGCCGGCGCCGCTTCGAGCTGGTGGTCGGGGCCGACGGGCTGCACTCACCGCTGCGGGCGATGGTCTTCGGGCCGCATGAGCGGTTCCTCCGCCACCTCGGGCACGTGCTGGCCTTCTACAGTGTGCCGAACAAGTTCGGGCTGGACCGCTGGCTGCTCGAGTACCAGGACCAGGAGTCCGGGCGCTCGGCCCTCCTGCGGCCCATCCAGGACGCCACTCGCGCGATGGCCATGTTCTACTTCGGCTCGGCTGACTTCGACGTCGACTACCGTGACGTCGCGGCCCAGAAGCGCCTGCTGCGTGAGCGGATGGCGGGCCTGGGCTGGCTCGCCCCCGACATCCTCGCGCACCTGGACGACACCCCGGACTTCTACCTCGACCAGGTCGCCCAGGTGGTGATGGACCGCTGGTCGGACGGACGGGTGGCACTGCTCGGTGACGCGGCGTTCAGCTCGTCGCCGATGTCCGGGCAGGGCACCGGGCTCGCTTTGGTCGGCGCGTACGTGCTGGCCGGAGAGCTGGCCGCCGCCGAGTGGGACCCCGACACCGGGTTCGCCCGCTACGAGGCGCGGATGCGCTCGTTCGTCGAGGCCAACCAGGAGATGGGCCGGTTGAACGCCCGCAGCCGCGACCTCCCCGGGCCGGACGCGGAGCCGGCCCCCGATTTCACCGGCGAGTGGTTCACCGAGCTGATCGGGCGCGCGATCAACGGCGTCGAACTGCCCGACTACGCGGGGGCGCCGGACTCCGCGGCCCCGGCCGGATCGCCGACCGCCTCGTCATGAGGGGGCAGGGGGTCGTCACGATCGCCCGGCGGCACGACAGGCGACGTGCCCGTACGGCGGAGCGCCGTACGGGCACGCCGTGGACTACCGCTGGTAGCAGATGCCCGTGTGGCCGCCGTCCTGGCCGCCGCTGTAGTCGTAGGCCTGGAACTCGAAGTAGGAGCTGGTCCTGGGACCGAAACGGCCGTCCACGCTCAGCACGTTGGTGCCCCAGTACTGGTTGATCCTCGTCTGGGCGTTCTTCATCGCCTGCTCGGTGGCGGGGCCGAAGTCCGAGTCCTCCCCGATGCTCTGGGCGTAGCAGGCGTTCAGGCTCTCCTGCACGACCAGCACGGCGATGTTGTGGTTCCCCCGGACCACGACGCAGTTGTAGTTTCCCGAGCCGTTGCTCGTCGACGGCACATGGAGGTACCACGACCCCCAAGAAAGCACGTTCGTGAAGCCGTTGCACGGGACCTCGGCGGCGGAGGCCGTGGGGGCCGCGCCGAACAGGCTGGCGGCCGCCATGAACACCACGGACAGGATTCCAGCGCTTAAGGACTTCCTCATCAGGCCTCCCGGACAGGGCGGCACCCCGTGGTCGGGGCATCGCCTACGGTCTCGCGGACGCGACCAGATTGGCAGTGTCCATGACAAATGACAACGGCGTAATCCGGTCATGGTCACGGGCGTGAAGGGTGCGGCTCATCGCGTGTCCGGGGCCCGCCTTGACGGACCGAGGGCGACCCACTGGCCGACGCGGTGGAGACCGCGCTGCGACGCACGATCCGAGGGACGCCGGCCCTTGGCGGGCGCGGTCGGTGTCGACACTGTCCGCCCCGGGCGCGGCCCGGATGCCGGCCGGCCATGCGGCCGGAGACGTCCTTCCGGATCTCCCCACCCCGGCGTACCGGCGAGGCCACGTAGACGATCATCAGGTCATGAACATGGACTATTGGACGCTGCTCGAAGACTCCGAGCGGGATCAGTGGACGTATGTCCCACGTCAGGCCATTGGGCCGCTGCACTTCGGGATGGACCGGGAGGATGCCGTCACCGCCATGGCGGCCCACGGCTTCGCCGCGAAGGAGGCCGACATGGGAAGCTGGCACTCGACAGGGCGTACTCAGTGGCGCATCGAATTCCTCAAGCCGAGGCGGGTGGCCCGGAGTCGGCCCGGTGGGGTGAAGTGCTACTTCATCGAAGGCGCGGGGTTGACGTGCGTGCTGGTCGATGGCCTGCTCGGCCCGCAGGTAACCCACAAGGGGATCCGTCTGATCGGCCGCGTGCCCTCGGAGCTGTTCCAAGACATGGAAACCTACGCGATCGAGCACGACGCCGGCCTCCGGTCCAGCCCCGGAGGCGATCTGTCCGTCGAGGAATTCGAGATCGAGCTGGGCGCTCAGCGTGCCGGTGACACAGCGGTGACCTGGGCCCTGTTCTTCAATACGGGGACGATCGCAAGCACTTCCTGGGACATCGCCCCCGCAGAAGTCTGGCACCACTGGTAGGGGCCGCGCACGCCCCCGCCGCAGCCGAGGATTTCGCCTCCTGGTCCGGCCAGCCGGTCACCTGGGCTCGGGGGACCCGGGAGGCGCTCACGGAATCCGGAGCGATCACCGGGTACGGCGGCCTGTCCATGCTCGCCGGCCGGACGCCGTCGCCGCCCGGGCCGCGAGCCGCCCAATGCGCCGGAAGCGGCGCCCGGCAGCCGGCCACCGGGCGCCGCCGCGGCTCGCGTTCAGGCGGGGACCTGGCCGGCCTCGCGTTGCAGCCGGACGAGGAGGGCCATGAAGTCCAGGTCGCCCAGGCCGGTCGAGATGCACGCCTGGAGCAGTTGCTGGACGACGCCGGTGACCGGCAGCGGGACCCCGCCGGCCGCGGCCGCGTCGAGGGCCAGGTCCAGGTCCTTGCGCATCAGCCGCGAGCTGAAGGTGGACGTGTAGTCGTCCGCCAGGAGGGGCCCGATCTTGTACTTCACCAAGGGTGACGCGACGGCCGAGGCGCCGACGACCTCCAGGAGCCTGTCCCGCCGCACGCCGTGGCCCTCGGCCAACGCGACGCATTCGGCGAGGAGTTCGGCCGTTCCGGCCACCATGAGGTTGAGGGCCAGCTTGATGATGCGGGCGGCCTCGCCCTCGCCCACGTGGAACACATGGGGGCCGATGTCGCGCAGCAGACCCTCCACGGCGGCGAAGACGGCGTCCTCGCCCGAGGCGATGATCGTGAGGTTCCCGGCGCGCACGACGCCCGGGTTGCCGCTCACGGGAGCGCGCAGGTACCGCACCCCGACGCTGTCGGCGGCGGCAGCCACCTCGTCGGAGACCTCCGCGGAGACGGTGCTCATCTCGATGAGGGTCCGCCCCTTGCCGGACGCGGACCGGACGAGCCCAGTGTCGGGCGCGAGCGCCACATCGGCGAGGGCGCGGGAGTCCGCGACCATCGTGATGCAGACCTCCGACCGGTCCCACGCCTCCGCGGGGGTGTCGAGCTCGACCGCGCCCTTGGCCACCAGGGCGTCCGCCCTGCCCTTCGACCGGTTCCAGACAGACACGTTGTGGCCTGCCTCGACGAGCCGTTCGGCGATGGCGGATCCCATCTGACCGAGGCCCAGTACGGATACGTTCACGTTCATCTCCTGATTGTTGTACTCACCCGGGGCGCCGGGGCGGAGCCGCGCGCTACATCGATGCGGCGAGGTGCCAGTCGAAGGCGAGCCGCGCGTGGGACTGGGGATCGCAGAGGCTGCCGAATCGTCCGCCGAAGTAGACGATGGGGTCCGCGTCGGCGGCGTAGCCGCAGTGGGCCACCTCGCCGATGAAGATCGTGTGGTCGCCCGCGGCGACTTCCTCGCTGAGGTCGCAGACGAAGTACGCGGCGGCGCCGTCGACGACGGCAAGGTCGTGGCCGGGGCGCAGCGCCATGCCGGCGAACTTGTCGTCGCACCGGCTCGCGAACCGCAGCGCGTGGTGCTCCTGGCCGCGGGAGAGGACGCTGACGGCGAAGACTCCGGAGCGCGAGATCGCGTCCCTCGACGCCAGGTTGTTCCCGACGCACACCAGCAGCATGAGCGGGTCCAGCGAGACGGACGCGACGGCGCTGGCCGTCATCCCCGCCGGTCCGTTCGGCGTCGTCGTGGTCACGATGGTGACCCCGGTCGTGAACCGCGCCATCGCCGCGCGGTAGGTGGCGGCCATGCCCTGCGTGCTCGATGTACCCATGTGGCCCTCCGTTGCCTGTGACGAGACGGCTTGAGCGTCGCCTGTAGCCGAGTGGCCCGAGTGTGACCGGCGACATGTTTATCGACGCGAAATCGGCCGGGCCTACAGGCGCAGTTGTGCGACGAGCCGGCGGACCTCGTCGGACGGCGGCACACCGAGCTCCCGCATCCGTACGACGTACCGCTGGTAGAGCGCGAGCACGGCGTCGTCGCTGCCGCTGGCGTGCGCCAGCTGGATGGCCAGCCGCCAGGCCTGCTCGCGGTACGGGTCCTCGCGCAGCACCCGGTCGACCAGCCCCTTGGCCTGGCGGTACCGGTTCATCCGGTAGGCGAGCCTGGCCGCGTCGACCCGGGCCGAAAGGAAGGTCTCGGCCAGTGCCGCGCGCCGCTCGGCGACCCAGACGCCCGACACCGTCGCGAGGTAGGGGCCCCTGTCGGCGCTGGTGAGGGCGTCCGACAGAGTCTGCAGGCGGGTCTCACCGTCCTGTCTGCCGGCCTGGGCGACCAGGTCGACCGCGCGTTGTGCCGAGCCCATGGCCAGCGCGGGGCCGGCCAGCCGGAAGACGTCGCCCTCCTGTGTCGGGCCCAGGTCGTCGGGCAGGACCTCGCGGAGCCGGTAGAGGGCCTGCCGGAGGTAGCTGCGGCCGGCGGCGTCGTTGCGGCCGCCGAAGAGCGCTCCGAGCAGCTCTTCACGGGTGGCACTGCGGCCGGGTTTTCCCAGCAGATAGCTGAGGAGCTCGACGCTCTTGGTCAGGCGGGGCTGAGCCGCGTTCCCGTCGACGGTGAGGGACGGCTCCCCGAACTCCTCCAGGACGAGGCGGGGCCTGCTCACGTTCACGCGTACGGGATCCTGGCCGGAGAGCGCGGCAAGGATCTCGTGCCAGGGCGACATGCGGCTGGACCTGGTGTCCGCGGCTCTGGCCGCGACGGACGGCACGTCCGCCAGGGCGGTCAGCAGCAGGTGCTGCGACCCTTGTGCCGTGGCCGAGGCGATCGCCAGGTCGGCCGTGGCGTCGGACTCGTCCTCGCGACCCAGCCGCCATTGGGCCTCGGCCAGGTAGACGGCGGCCGTCGGCAGATCGAGGCGGCGGTCGCCCCTCTGCATGCTCAGGACGCATTCGGCGAGGAGTTCGTGCCCTTCGGCGTCCCTGTCCTGGAGCAGCATCGACAGGCCCGACCACATCAGCCACGCCTCCCGGGTGAGGACGTACTCCGCGATCCCGCCCGCGGCGGCCTCCGCCAGTACCCGGTCGGCACGCCGTGTGTCGCGCTCGAAGCGCAGCAACAGCTTGGCCTCGGCGAGCAGGCCCATGTTCCGGTAGACCTTGGAGCCGGTCGCCGCGATGAGGTCCCTTCCCCGCACGACGGACGCGCGGGCCTCCTCGCCGCGGCCGAGGTCGAGCATGAGGTCGACGGCGTCGATGGCGTGCAGCCAGGCCGGCTGCGAGGAACCGCTGCGCGGCTCGAACATCGACATCGCCGCGTCGAGCCGCCCGGTGGCGCGCAGCGCGGCGACGACCCAGGGGCCGCCGAGCGTGGTGCGCCAGGGGTCGAACGACCCTGGTTCGTCGAGTCCTTCGAGGCGGCCGCGCATGAACGCCAGTCGCATCAGGAGACCGTCGAGGGGGCCGGACGGTGTCGCCGAGTACTCGGGGAACGGGGGCGGTTCCTCGCCGGTGGCGAGCGCGATCAGCGTGTGCGCGATGGAGGAGTTCCGGCCGGGGGACAGCTGATCGGCGATGGACCGCGCCTCCTCGATCCGGCCGGAGTGCCACAGGCACCAGCAGGCCAGGACGAGGGCCTCCTCGAAGTCGGGCGACCCCGGCTCCGGTAGCCAGCCGTACCCGTGGCGGTCGACGAGCTGCACGCCCCGGTCGCACTGCTCCAGCGCGAAGGCGACACGGAGGATGACCGCTCCGATCTCCGGGGTGGGCGTGCGGACCGACGCCCCCAGTGCGTCGAGCCAGCGTGCCGCGGGGGCGAAGTCCATCCGTGCGACGAGGGCGGGAAGGGTGACGGAGGCCAGCCGCCCGGCCTCCTCCACGTCCCCGAGCCGCAGCAGCTCGTCGACCGCCTCCTCGCGCTCGCCGCGGGCGATCAGCAGCTCGGCGTGCCGGCGGCGGACGCCGGCGAGGGTCTCGGCGTCCTGTTGTCCGAGGGAGGCCTGGAGGAAATCGCGGAAGACCGGGTGCGGCGTCATGCGCGCGCCGTCGGAGGACCACGTCACCGGGAGGTGCCGGGCGCGGAGGTCCGCCATGACCTGTGCCGCGTTCTCCTGGCCCATGACGCGGGCGCCCTCCACGGACACCTCGTCCAGCGGACTGGTGTGCAGGAGGAACGTTCTCTCCGCCGGGGAGAGCGAGTTGAAGACGTTCGCCGCGACATAGGAGCGCAGCGAGTCGGGATCCGGCTCGTGGGACTGCGCATGGCGCCAGCCCGCGAACAGCACCCCGGTGACCCAGCCCCCGGTGGCCGCGACCGCCTGGGCCGGGAGCACGTCGGATTGGCCCACGGTGCGCAGCGCCGCGCCGGCTTCCTGGTCGTCGAAGGCGAGGTCGCTCTCGACCAGTTCGCCCACCCGGTCGCGTTCGCTCGTCGGGCCCAGGTCGAGGCGGACGTCGACGCGCGAGACCAGGACGAGGTTCACGTCGGACGGCAGGTAGCGGGCGAAGGACGACAGCACCGCGATGCAGGCCTCGTCGGAGGCGATCCGCTCCACGTTGTCGCAGACGAGGATCAGCCCGCTGCCCTGGAGGCTCTCGGCCAGCAGACCCGCCGCCTCACCGATGTGCAGGCCGCTGCCCACCGCGTCGGAGGCCACCTCGGCGGCGCCGGGGACGGGTCCCTCGACGGCCGCTTCGAGGTAGACGAGCAGGCGCCCGGCGGCGCGCTCGGTACCGTCCAGCGACAGCCAGGCGACGGGCCGGTCCAGGCCCTGGACGGCCAGGGCCACCGCCGTGGTCTTGCCGGCCCCGGCGGTCGCGAAGACGTTCACCACGGTGTGGCGGTCGAGCACGTCCCGCAACCGCTGGTTGAGCCGCTCGCGGACGACGATGTCCTTCGCCGGCCGCGGCGCGGCCAGTTTCCGCCTGATGATCGCGCGAGGGCGGCGGCCCGGCGCCGCGGGGCCGCGGGGCCGGTCTGATCCGGAGTCATCCATCGGTGGTCGCGCCTCCGTTGTCCCTGGGCGAGTGGTTCCGATGCGGCCGGTGGCCCCTGGCCCGGGACGGTCAGCGGCCTGCCGGCGGGGGTGCCGCCGCGGGCGCGGGGGTGTCCGGGTCCGGCGTCCCGCACGGCCCCCGGACACCGCCCGCGCCGTCGAGGCGCTAGTGCTCCTCGGGGAGGCTGCGCCAGTCGTCGGGGAAGAAGAAGCCGTCCGAGGTCGGAGGGATCGGCGACTGCACCTCGATCCAACGGGCCGGTTCGTCACGCTCGTTGACGAAACCGTGGGTGCCGTTGGTCCCCGCCCACACCAGATCGCCCGTCTCGACGATCTCGTCCTTGCCGTCGAGGGTCCCCCGCATGCCGCCGGAGGTGAAGTAGTAGATCTCCTCGAACGGGTGGTAGTGGACCTTGGCGGCCTGGCCCGGGCCGGACTTCGGCGCGATCTCGCACACGAAGACGGTGTGGTGCTGTGCTCCCAGGAGCTGGTCGACCATCATCCTCAGGCTGATGTTCTTGACGTTGGGGCCGTGGTAGCCCGGCATCGACAGCTGCGCGTACGGGGCCATGTCCGAGTCCTGGAAGTGCCCGACGAAGCGGTGCCGGGGGTCCGTCTCCGAGGGGCGGCCGAGGTTCTCCCCCGGCGCGGGCGTGGCGGCGATACGACTGCGGGCGCCGTCGAAGGTCGGCGGCTTGGGTGCGCGGACCCCGAGCCAGGTCAGTCCCTCGTCGCCGGCGGACAGCGCGTGGGCGACTCCGACGGGCGCGACACCGTAGTCACCGCTGCCCAGTTCGTAGCGCAATCCGGCGAAGGCGGCCTCGCCGGATCCGCCGGTGATGAACCACGACTCCTCGAAGGGGCAGCGGGTCCAGCCCGCGGTCGCCCCAGGAGCCAGCTCGTACAGACTCACCTCCAGGTGGGCGGCACCGTGCTCGTGTCCGACCAGGAGCGCCTGCCGCAGCCCCGGCACGCCCTCGACGTCGGAGAACGTCCGCTCCGACGCGCGTGAGATGTAGTAAGCCATGTCAACTTCTCCGTTCACACGCGAGGGCGCCGGTGCCGGCGTCCCTCGCCCAGTTGCTGCTGATCCTGTTCGGGAGCCGCGCGGGGCGACGGGGCGGACAGGCGGTCCGCGGACGGCCGCCGCCGCCGCGGACCGCCCCCCGCACCGTCATGCGGCTCAGCGGACCCGTGAGCCCTCGAGCTGTGCGCCGTCGAGGCGCCGGGCGTACTCGGCCTGCTGGGTGTAGGCCGTCGCCTCGGGGGCGGCGGGCTCCGAGACGCCGCAGACCTTCCGGGCGAGCTGCGTGAGCGGCCCGGTGGGCGACAGCTCCGAGCGGGTCATCGTGCGCATGCGGGTCCCGAGCAGGGGGGTCCCGTTGAACTGCTCGAAGGTGCTCACCCGGTCGCCGAAGTCGGAGAGGAACAGGTCGCGGATGACGCGCGAGATGCGCACGCGGTCGTAGGGCTCGCCGGCCGCTCCCGCCTGAAGCGGTTCCAGCCACTGGTGCAGCTCGGGGTTGTTCCACTGTTCCTCGGTGGGGAACAGGAGCGAGGCGCGGCCGGCGAGGTCGACCACCTCGTTCCTCATTTCCGCGTACCTCTCCAGGTAGTACGAACGGCCGAAGTCGAAGAGCAGGACATTCGGCTTGTAGAGCCCCGACGGCGAGATGAACCCTTCCGTCTCGGACGCGATCACATGGGCGCGCATGGTCTGGTAGAACTCGACGAGACGCGCCAGGCGGGCCTGCACCGGAGGAATCTGGTAGGTGCCGAGGTGCTCGGTGATCAGCATCGCGAGTCCGACCATGAGTTCGGCCCGGACCATCTGCCGGATCAGCGACTCGTAGTGCGTCCAGTCGAAGATGCGCTGCGGGTACAGCGAAGCGTGCTCGGGACTTCCGATGTGGAATACGAGCTCCCACGGAATGAACACATTGTCGAAGATGACGGTGCATTCGAGCTCGTCGCCGGCCGAGGAGATCGGGTGGTTGTCGGGGTCGTCTCGCACCGTCGCCTCGCGGGAGACGATCGTGACGCCCGGCGCGTTCGCAGGACAGGCGCCGTAGATGACCTGTTCGCTCTCGATTCCAGGGCGGTAGAAGACGCCGATGTGGATGTAGTCGGCGAACGGCACACCGGTGGCGACGGCTTTGACACCGTTGACCACGATGCCGTCGTCGCGGGTCTCCACAACACGCAGCGCGGTCGTGGCCGCGTGCTGCTTGGACCGGTCGATCTGGGGGTCGATGAAGGCGAAGGCGCAGTTGAGGTCGCACTCCTTCACCAGTTCCAGGAACTTCCGGATGCCCGCGGTCAGGTCGCGCCCGCCGGTGCCCACGGACTGGTCGCTCCACGGCTGCGGGTCCTCCTCGTAGGTGACCAGGCCGTAGTTGTTCGCGCACGGGGTGCGCCCGATCGATCCGCCGTCGAGCTCGCGGACCACGGTCTCCAGATACACCCGCTTGCGCCGCAGCCCCTCGGCGTCCCCGTGCTTGAACCACATCATCGAACGACGCACCCCGTCGTCGTCGACGAAGGTCATGGCGTCCTGCATCCCGGGCTCGTGATGCAGGTCGTAGAACTTCGCGAAGGTCTTGGCCGCTGCACGGGTCTTCGGGTGCGTCGTGACGTCGTCGACCCGATCGCCCCCGACCCAGACAACGCGTCCGTCCCTGAGGGACTCCAAGTACTGGTCGCCAGTTCGCATTGAATGCCGCCTTCCCACTTCACCGAGTACCGTCGTGCATGGCCCGCTCCTGCCGGGTCGTCCCGGAATTTCCCTCGGCGGATACCGTCCGGGAATTCCGGGAGCCCGTTCGCTTTCAACGACTCGGAGTACGGGAAATCAGCGCCGCGTCGACCGGCCGTCCGACTTGCTCGATGTGCGTCGACGGCACGTTCTGGTGCGGCGCGGAAACTCGCTCGACCGTTGATTTCCCCGAGGTTAGCCAGGAGATGTTAGGCGGCCGTTAATCGCGCCGGGGTGCCGTGAGCAACGTTGTCGTGCAGTCCGGCCGCGTAACGGGTCCTTGCTCGCACGTACACCCCCTCCCTTCCGAGAACGATCATTCGTTTCGCGTTGCCCATCCTGAGGCACCGGGCGGTTGAGCGTCTAGACGAACGTTCGTTTTTCTTTAGAGGCGAAGCCCTCCCCCGCGCGACGGCCGGAACGCACACGTCGCCCCCCCCGTGCTGGGGAGGGCGACGTGTCGGTGCGCGGCAACCCGAGGGAGGTTGCGCCGGTCGTCAGAGTCCGGCGACGGCCTGCGCATCCGAGCTCGACGGGTCCGGGGTGTGCGCCGGGGCCGATGCCCATCGGTCGAAGCGGTCGGTGGGGGCGTTGGTGACGCGGAACGTGCCGTCGCCGCCCGAGAACGCCACCGGCAGCGTGTACCACCACGGGGTGTGCGGGCCGCGGACGAGGGCGACGTCCGTACGGCCGTCCCCGTCGAAGTCGCCCGCCTGCACCCTCACTCCGGGTACGGAGGCCCAGCCGGCGAAGTCGACCGACGACGCGTTCGTGACCCGGAACGTACCGTCCCCGTTGGAGAACGCCACCGGCACCGAACCCCAGCCGCTCCCCCCGACCAGCGCGACGTCCGCCCGCCCGTCGTGGTTGAAGTCGCCGCCGACCGGCTGCACCCCCGCCACCTGAGCCCACGCCGCGAAGTCGGACGAGGGCGTGTTGGTCACCCGGAAGGTGCCGTCGCCGCCCGAGAACGCCACCGGCAGCGTGTACCACCACGGCGTACCGGGCCCCGGTACCAGGGAGATGTCCGTGCGGCCGTCCCCGTCGACATCGCCCGCCTCGATCTTCGCCCCCGGCACGGAGGCCCAGCCCGCGAAGGCGACGGAGGAGGCGTTCGTGACCCGGAACGTACCGTCCCCGTTGGAGAACGCCACCGGCACCGAACCCCAGCCGTTCCCGCCGACCAGCGCGAGATCGGTGCGGCCGTCGTGGTCGAAGTCGCCGGGGACGACCTGCGCCCCGGGGACCTGAGCCCATCCGGCGAAGCTGTCCACGGAGCCGTTGGTGATGCGGAAGGAACCGTCCCCGTTGGAGAACGCCACCGGGACCGAACCCCAGCCGGGACCGCCGGCCAGCGCGATGTCCGAGCGGCCGTCCCCGTCGAAGTCGCCCACCTGCGGCTTCACCCCCGGCAGGGACGCCCAGCCGGCGAAGTCGCCGACACTGGTCCTCGTGGCCCGGAACGTCCCGCCGCCGGCGGCGAGGGCCACCGGCAGGGTGTTCCAGCCCTCCGCGCCCAGCGCGGCGAGGTCGGTGCGGCCGTCTCCGTCGAAGTCCCCGCTGTACGTCCGCGCTCCGGGTGCGGCCGCGAGGCGGGGGAAGTCGCCGGCAGCAGCGAAGTCCTGGGAGAAGCCGCCGTCACCCTGGGAGGACGCCACGGGCAGGCCCTGCCACGCGTCCGAGGCGCTGAGCGCCATGTCGGTGCGGCCGTCGCCGTTGAAGTCGCCGCTGGAGACGGCCGCGGTCGCGGTGGTCGAGGAGACGCCCTGCCCTGGGTTGACGAACACCCCGCCGGGATAGCCGACGTCGCACAGGCCGTCGCTGTCGACGTCGCCGAGCGAGACGTCCGCGAGCCGCGTCGTCGACTGGTTGAGGTAACTCCAGCGGCCGCCCAGCGAGCTGGACTGGTACCACCAGGTGATGCCGGTGGCGATGAAGGCGTCGCCGACCCCGTCACCGTCGAAGTCGCAGTACTTGCGCTGGCCGCCGGTGTACGAGTCCAGGGTGTTGGCGGACTGGTGCAGCCCGGTCTCGGTCTGGTCCAGCGCCGCGTGGATCGGCAGGATCGAGCCCACCCAGAGACTCGAGTGCTGGAAGACATTGTGGGACACCGTCATGCCCACGCTGGGGGTGCCGCGCAGTTTGACGCCCGTCCCGTTGGTGTACCAGACGGTGTTGTACTCCACGTCCATGTACTCGCCGGCCGAGCCGCACTCGTAGCTGCACGACGAGTCGTTGCCGTGCATGTCGATCTCATGGGTGTGCCAGACATGGGAGTTGTCCCCGCCGCCGCCCCAGATCAGGTTGCGGTACGCCAGGTAGCCGTCGCCGGCCGAACCGTCGCCGGTGATCGCGTGCCGGTTGTAGTCGAACACGTTCCGTTCGACCAGGGAGTAGGCGCCGTGGCTCATCACCACGCCGTAGCCCGCGCCGTGACCGCAGCAGAAGGTGCCGGTGGGGTGCTGGTTGTGGTGGATGTAGTTGTCGTGCACCCACACGGTCCGGGCGTTCTGCAGGCCGATCCGGTTCTGGCCGTCCAGGACGCTCACCGCCGCTCCGCGCCAGTGGTCGATCTCGCTGTGGTCGATCTCCACGTTCAGGCTCGAATTCACGCGGATTCCGTCGGAGTCGCTGGTGTCGACCGCCGAGTACGGATCGTCGCTCTCCCCGCCCTGCAACCGGATGCCGCTGATCCGCACGTTGTCGCTGTGTGTGCCGTCCCCGTCGTTCCCGACCATCAAGAGGATGCGCGGGAAGGAGGTGGTGAGCAGCCGCGGCCCCCGCGGACGTTGCGAACGGTCGCCCAGGATCTGCACGCCCGGGGCGACCGGCAGGGACTCCCGGCCGGTCAGGTCCAGGTCGACGTTCCCGGCGATGCGCACCACCGCGTCCGGTGTCGCGATCGCCTGGACGAACAGGTCCTGCTGGCTGTTGGAGGTGATGGAGAAGGCCGGCGCCGCGGCGGGCGCGGCGGACGCCGCCGGACCTCCGCCGAGCAGCAGCCCGAACGCGAGCGCCACGGCGCCGCCCAAGGCGGAGCGCCGAAGCCCGAAAAAGCCCACGACTGAGTCCCCTTCGAAGGAATGGACGAATGGATTGCCCCCTGCCAGGTGGGCGTTCCAGGCCGTGCCATCCCGTGCCGCGCCGTGCCGCCGCTTTCCCCGCCGGTCCCCGGAAGCGGCCGGAGCCAGGACCTCACGGGGCGTCAACCCGCCGTACGACGTGCGGCTGTTCCCCGGATCCGGCCTCTGCGATAGCCTTACTCGCCGTCCTCCGCCTGTGGCAAGGCCACCGATCACGACCGACACGGCGGTCCGGCGGGCTTCCCCCTGGCGTTGTCGAGTGCACCCAGGAGAGAAACGCTGCCGTGAACGATGTCGATGCGCCCGCGCGGGACGCGACGGGTCCGGACGCGCCGGCGGCGGAACGGTCCGCCGAACTCCGGACGCTGCTCGACGAGGGCACCCGTGCCGTCGTCGACGACGGCGATCTGCGCGCCGGCCGCGACCGGTTCGAACGGGCCTACCGGATGGCCGAGTCGGCCGGTGACGCGCGGGCGATGGCGGTGGCGGCCCTCGGCTTCGGCGGCCTGTGGGTGCACGAGCACCGCACCGTGGCGGGCTCGGTGCTCCTGGAATCACGGATACGCCAGGCACTGGGCGTGCTGGACCCCGAGTCGTCGCTGGCCCTGCGGCTGCGGATCCGGCTGGCCGGGGAGGGCGACTACCGCCGCAGCGACCAGACGGCCGTGCTGGCGCTGCTCGAAGAGGCGCGGTCCCGGCGCAGTCCCATGGCGCGCGCGGAGGCCCTCAGCCTGGCCCACCACTGCCTGATCGGCCCGGAGCACGGCGCGCTGCGCCGCGAACTGGCCGCCGAACTCGTCGCGGAGAGCTTCCGCACCTCGCGCCGCAGCGATCTGCTGATGGGCCTGCTGTGGCAGACGGTCGACATGTTCCTGGACGGCGACCCGCACGCGGAACGCTGCCTGGCCGAACTGCGCGGCCTGCTGGCCGAGCAGGACCACCTCGCGGTGGGCTTCGTCGTGAACGCGATGGGCGTCATGCTCGCCGTCCGCGCGGGCCGCCTGGACGAGGCCGAGGAACTGGCCCGGGCCTGCACCGAGCGCGGGACCGCCGCGGGGGACGTCAACGCCACCGTGTGGCAGGCCGCTCAGCTGGTGACCATCCGCTGGTACCAGGGCCGGGTGGTGGAACTGGTGCCGCTGCTCAGCGAAGTGGTCAACTCCCCCACGCTGAGCGCCGTGGACGACCATGCCCTGGCCGCCCTCGCGGTGGCCGCGGTGACGGCCGGGGACCGGCGCAAGGCGGTCAGCGCGCTGGCCACCCTGTGCGGTCGCGACCTCGGCGACCTGCCCCGGTCGAGCAGCTGGATGGTGACGATGCACGGTGTCGCGGAGGCCGCCTACCTCCTCGACGACACCGCCACGGCGGCGCGGGTGTACGAACTGCTCAGTCCGTACGGGCACTTGCCTATGGTGGGCAGTCTCGCCGTGGCCTGCTTCGGCTCGGCCCAGCACGCCTTGGGGGTCGCGGCACTGACCACGGGGGACGTCGACCGTGCCGTGGCCCATCTGCGGGACGCGGTACGGCAGAACCTCGCCCTCGCGCACTGGCCCGCGGTCACGGCGTCCCGCGAGCGGCTGGCGACGGCACTCGAACGGGCCGGCCGGCCTGCGGAGGCGGACGCCGTCCGGCAGGAGATGGCCGCGGTCGCGGAGCAGAGCGCGGGGCCACCGGTGGACGACCGCGGAAGCGCCCCGTCGCCGACGGCGGTCTGCACCCGGTTGGGCCGCAAATGGCGGATCGGGCTCGGCGGGCGCAGCGTGCTGGTGGAGCACAGTGTGGGGATGCTGCACCTGGTGGTGCTGATCGCCAATCCGCGCCAGGAGATCCGGGCCGTCGACCTGGTGGCGGGGCTGACCGCGCTCAGCGAGGCTCCCGAGCGTCCGGCCCTGTCCGGGCAGCCGGTGCTGGACCGGGTGGCGACGCAGGAGTACCGCGACCGCCTGGCCCGGCTGCGTGCGGAGCTGGACGAGTTCAGGACGGCCGGCGACGACGACCGGGCGGCCGCCGCCCAGGCCGAGCACGACTGGCTCAAGGGCCAACTCGTCGGCGCCACCGGCCTGAACGGACGCGCCCGCCGCTTCCCCGAGGGCAAGGAACGCTCCCGGGTCGCGGTGAGCAAGGCCGTCCGCCGGGCCCTGGACAGGATCGCGGCGGCCGACCCCGTGATCGGCGAACACCTGCGGCACGCCGTCCACACCGGCGTCCGCTGCTCGTACTGGCCGGACTGACGGCGGCCGGGTGCAGCGGCCCGAATGGAGCCCGGATCTGCTGCGGGCCACGAGCGCCGGCCTGGCCTGCGGCGACACGCGCGACGAGGCCGTCTCAAGTCCGGGCCGCCGGTCGGGCACCTCGTCGGCGGCCAGGTGAACCATCGGAGCCGGGCTTCTCCCGTGGTTCACCCACGCTGTTCGCTGCTGCCGCCCAGTTGGAACGCGAGCGGCTGTGGCCGGGTGCGCTGGCCCAAGCCTTCCTCCAATGGTCACGTACAGCTCGCCGTCCGGCTCTAGGACTGTCCGGCGACCGCGACTGCCCGCTGTGCAATCCCTTCTACAAGACCGATGAACGCGCAGTCCTCGAACTCGCGCTTCATGCTCTGCCTTCACGGCCGGCGCGTGAACTTCGGTTCTTGGTCGCTCCGCTTGACGCGCTCTATGTGGCGCGGACCTGGCCTGGCCCTTATGCCTCCCCGGATGAGGGTCGGTGGGCCCGGCGGTGCTGGGGCTGACTGCCGATCGGGCCTTGGTCGAGTGCGCCCTTCGTCCCGGAGTCGAATGGACCGGAGCCGGCCCATCTCGCGTTGTCAGTGGGGGCGGCTACTGTGCACCCACCAACGAGGGCCACGCCCTGAGGAGGGGTTTTGGGAGCCAAGACGGGCTTTCTCGTGTACGCCGAAGGCGACGTACCGGTGCTGCTGCGAGAAGCGGGCGCAGCGGACCTCGCACGCACGGCCGACATGATGCGACTGCTCTACCCGGGCTGGGAGATAGAGGAGAGCGCGGGCTCGACTCTCTGGAACGGCGTATACCCCCCGGAGGGGACGGCGTACGCGGCGAGCTGGCCCGGCGTCGAGGTTATCGGCGACCAGAGGGTGATGATCGACTTTCCTTCCCAGCTCCCGGAACACCTCGTGGCGGCAAGCGCCGGCCGGCGGCTCGTGCTGCACGCGATGCACAGCGTTGTGGACTGGCTCGCGTTCGCTGTCTGGGAGGACGGCCGACTCGTCCGCTCTCTGAGCCTGTCCCCGGACAGCGGCATCATGGAGAACATCGGCGAACCTCTCCCCTTCGAGCTGCCCTACTGGGCCGGAGACCGCCCGGCCGACGTCATCCCCTGGCCTGACGAGGACGAAGAGCCCTACCCGCTGCCGTTCCACCCCTTGGAACTGGGCGAAGAAGCACTGCGCGCGCTCTGCGGCTTCGTACGGGAGGGCCGCCCCGAGCCGGCCGACATCAACGCGAACAGCATCCGACTGCACGGCTTCCGGGTCCGGGACCCGCACGGCCCTGACCCCGCGGAGCGGGAAGCGGCACTGCAAAGAGCCATGGAAGTCATGGGCCCACCACGCTTCTTCTCTCTGGGCCCTGACGGCTCACTCATCGAACGCGACGGCCTTTAGCCCGGGACTTCTTCGTCCCGAAGCACTGCGAGCGACTGTGCGACTTGCAGCCGAACCGCTTGTGACCTGGGCGGACCGTCCGCGAGCGTCCGTGGTTGTGTGCGCACGTGCGGGGTCGTTGTGGCGCGAGGAATCGGGAGTTGGGGCCAAGCCATACAAGTATCCTCACGGCCATGCCCACCGGTCACACCGCCTGCCACTGCGTCGTCTGCCAGGACAACACCGAACTGGATCCCCGCACCCGAGCGACTGTCAACGCCATCCATCAGCACGGGTGGCAGGTCATGATGGTCCCCGCCGACGACCGGGGACCCGGCTGGGCCTACACCATCGGCCTCTGGCACAACCACCGTATGCCCGGGCTTGCCATGTTCGGCCTGGACATCCGCTTGATGCAGACGGTCCTCAACGACCTCGGACAGCGCGCTGTTGAAGGGCACTCCCTGGGGGCCGACCAGAAACGGGACGATGCCGCGAGCGTGCCCGTCGTGCTCAAGACCGTCGACTACCGCTGGTACAAGGCGTTCTTCGGTGCCGCAATCGGCTACTACACCAAGCCGCCCTTCCCCTTCCTCCAAGTCGTCTGGCCGAACCGCGACGGAACCTACCCCTGGCAGTCCGGCGGAGAAGACCTCCTGGATCTCCAACCCCGACTGGACCTGCACCCCGACAAACACCCTGGCGGGGTATGGACACAGGACCTGTGAACGTCCGGGTCCACCCGAACCGCCTGGGACTCAGCGCACCCTGGGAATGCTCCTACGACACCTGATCCGGACCCCGCCGCGATGGCGCTGCGGGGCTTGCTCTCGCCCAGGGGGACCCGGCGGCCCACGGCCCGGGCCGTTCTTGTCAGGCGCCGGCGCCCCCGTCGACCGGCAGGATCGCGCCGGTCACGTACGAGGCCCGGTCGCTGAGCAGCCACGCGGCCGCCTCGGCGATCTGGCGCGGCTCGGCCATCCGGCCGAGCGGAATCTTCGCGGTCATCTGCTCGACGACGCCGGGAGTCGCCGCCTCCCAAGTGTCGATCATCTCCGTGGAGGTGCCACCGGGGGTGATGCCGTTGACCCGGATGCGGTCACCGGCCCAGTTCACCGCGGCGGTCTCGGTGAGGCTGTTGAGAGCGCGCTTCATGGCGCCGTAGGCGGGCAGGGCGGGGTTCGCGCGGCGGCTGCCGATGCTCGAGGTGTTGACGATCGCCCCGCCGCCGCCCCGTCGCATGAGTGAGGCCTCGGCGGTCATGGCGGTCCAGTGCGAGCGGAAGTTCACGGCGAACTGCTCGTCGATGTCCTCGTCGCTGGTGGTCTCGACCGGGCCGAACTGCTGCTGAGGGACCGCGCCGTTGTTGAAGGCGCCGTCGAGCCGTCCGTGCAGCTTTTCGACGTGGTCGACAGCTGCGCGGATGCTCGCGGTGTCGGCGAGATCCAGGGTGACGGCGTCGGCGAGGCCGCCGTCGGCGCGGATCTGGGTGACGAGGCGATCGAGGGCGTCGGTGCTGCGCGCGGCGAGCACGACGGCGGCGCCCTCGGAGGCAAAAAGCCGGGCCGCAGCCGCCCCGATGCCGCGGCTGGCGCCGGTGATGAAAACGACCTTGCCGGTGAGCAGGCCGATGGGTGCGAGGTCAGTGGTGTTCGTCATGACGCCAGTGTCAGATCGGCCGCGGGCCGGATGGAGGCACAGGCTGTACCAGGATGCCTCACCGCACAGCGTGCAGACTCGGGGTATGGACAAGCAGGAACTCGGGGCGTTCCTCCGCAGCCGTCGCGAGCGGCTGCGGCCGGAGGATGTCGGCCTTCCCTCCGGACCACGACGCCGGACACCGGGGCTGCGCCGCGAGGAGGCCGCGGTCCTCGCGCACATCTCCACGGAGTACTACATCCGGCTCGAGCAGGGCAGGGCCCCCTGGCCGTCGGGCGAGGTCCTCGCCGGGATCGCGGGCGCGCTGCGGCTCACCGACGCCGAGTCCGACCACCTCCACGTCCTCGCGGGCACCGCGCCGACTCGTCACCGGATGCACCGACGCGACGTCCGCCCGAGCATCCTGGCGCTCCTCGAGCGGCTGCCGCAGACGGCGGCCTTCGTGATGTCCGCCGCGTTCGAGGTGCTCGCATGGAACGACCTCGCGGCCGCACTCATGGAGGACTTCGCCCAGCGCGCCCCCGAGGACCGCAATCTCGCACGCCGCGCATTCCTCGAGCCGCAAGGCACCGAGGCGCCGCTGTACGGGATCTCCGACGCCGCCGAATTCCGCCACCAGGTGGTCATGCAGCTGCGCGCCGCCCTCGCCCACTATCCGACGGATCCTGTACTGGTCGGCCTCGTCGACGAACTGCGCGACGCCAGCCCCGTCTTCGCGCGGCTCTGGGAACGGCACGACGTACAGGCCGCACCCATGCTCACCAAGACCTTCCTCCACCCGGTCGTCGGACCGATCACCGTCGACTGCGACACGCTCGCCCTCACCGACCGCGACCAGTACCTCGTGCTCTACAGCGCGCCACCAGGATCCCCCGGCACCGAGGCACTGGCCCTGCTGAACATCCCGGGATCCGAAGCCTGAATATCCGCCGTGGCGCCGCGGTCGGCCACGGCCAACGCCGTCGCCGGCTGCGAGCGACCTGGTGACCCGAGTCGCCCGTGGCTCCTGGTCCGACACCCCGGGCCGACGATCCTGGCCGAGGACGTCGTGGAGCATGTCCTCCCGCTGAACTTCGGCATCGCAGGCGGACCTGCCACTGAGTCGGCCATGTCGGACAGGGCAGGCTCGACGCACTCGGCCTGGCCCTGCCGTAGTGCTCTTCGACAGCCTGTACACCGACGCCGCCGTCAAGCAGTTCGCGGCCGTGCCGTGTCCGGCGGCTGCTCGACCCGCACACGGGCGAGGCAGATGACGGCGAGGACGGAGACCCCGCGCGCCTCTTACTCCGGGTGCCCGCCACGTTCATGCCGCTCCCTCCTGGTCACCGACGGACCGATGACATGTTGAAACACGAACGAATCTCCATTAGGCCGGTCGGGAAGGTTTCCGCTCGTGCGGTAGTTCTAAAACCAGTAGCATTGACTATATGTTTTAGAAGCATCTTTCGATCTTGCGTCGAGATGCTTGACCGCACACGGAAGGACGGGCTCATGGACCGGGGAAGCACGTGGATGGTGGGAGTCCGCCTCCCCTCTGCCGCACGGAGCGCAGTCCGCCACTTCTACCTGGTGGACGGGGCGGTCAGCGTCGTGGAAGCACGCAGCGCTGCCGTCAGCGAGGCCGGGCACGCTGCCGATCTTGCGGGTCGGCACGGTGCCGCGCACGACACTCTGCACGTGGAGGTGCAGCGCGTCGTGCGGGACCCGCTGGGCAGGGTCGGACTGTCCGCCCCCTTGCCCCTCGAGGGGTCGGGCGCCTCACTCGTCCGGGACGCGTCATGAGCCGCTCCTACGAGCAGGTGTGTCACATCGCCCGCGCACTCGACGTGCTGGGCGAGAGGTGGACGCTGCTCATCGTGCGAGAGCTCACTTTGGGGCCACGCCGCTACAGCGATCTGCTCGATGCCTTGCCGGGGATGGGTACCAGCCTTCTCGCCGCACGGCTGAAGCACCTGGGCGAATACGACGTCGTGCGCCGTACGACACTGCCCGGCCCGGGACGCGCCGCGGCCTACGAGCTGGGCACCCGGGGCGAGGCCCTGATGCCGCTCCTGGCCTCCCTGGCCTCCTGGGGCGGAGGCCTTGAGCCTTCGCCGCCCGGATACACCGACCGTGCCGCATGGAGTCTGGTGGCCATGCGCCTCACCGCTCCCGGGGAGGCGGCAGGCTTCACCACGCTCACGGAGCTGGTCGTGGGCGAGGAGACTCTGTGGCTGCAAGGCGACGGTGAGCAGGTTCGGGCCGGGATCGGGCCTGCACCGGTGGCACCGGGTATGCGGCTGACCTGCGGGAAGACCACGCTCTTCGCCCTCGCCAAGGGCCAGGCCGATGTCGATGGCGCGATTGCTCGCGGAGACCTCGTCGTCGAGGGCGACCCTGCCACCGCACGGTTGTTCTTTGCGCTGTTCACCCTGCCCGACGGCCATCAAGCGCCTTCTCACTGATCCTGCCTCCGGCGACGGTGCGCGAGCCCGAACGGGCACGCCTCGACGGTTTGCCTTGATGCCGGCCACCACGCCGGTCATGGCCGTACGCGCCCCGCCCCGCAAGCACACGCACACCACCTTCCGCCCCTGAACGCGGGGAGCGGAGCACATCGAGGAGAAGGAGACCCTTGTCCATGACGCGCAATCTTCTGGTCATCGGAGCGACCGGCCAGACCGGCCGGCACACCACCGAAATACTCCTCCAGCGCGGCCACCGTGTCCGCGCGCTCGCCCGAAGGGCCGACGAGCGCTCCGCGAAGCTCGCCGGCCTCGGTGCGCAGATTGCGATCGGAGACGTCCACGATCTCGGTTCCCTCGCTCGGGCGACCGAAGGAATCGACGCCGTCTACTTCACCTACCCGATCGCCCCCGGCCTCATGGACGCCACCGCGAACCTCGCCCAGGCTGCCGAGGAGAACGGGGTGGGCGCGATCGTCAACATGTCCCAGATCTCCGCTCGCCGCGAGGCCGGCAGCAACGCGGCACGGCAGCATTGGGTCGCCGAGCGGCTGCTGGACCGCGCTCAGGCCGCAGTCACCCACCTGCGTCCCACGTTCTTCGCCGAATGGCTGACCAACATGTGGGACGGGACAGGCGAACTGCGTCTTCCGTTCGCCGACGCGCGGCATGCACCGATCGCCGCCGCCGACCAGGCGAGGGTCATCGCGGCGATCCTCGCGGATCCCGACCCGCACGCCGGCAGGACCTACCCGCTCCACGGAGCCGTCGAGCTCGACCACTACGAGATCGCCGAGGCGATGTCCCGGGCCTTGGGCCGAAAGGTCACCTACACGCCCATCGAACTTGAGGAGTTCACCGCCATCCTGGACAAGCGCGGGGCCTCGCCCCACCTCGTCCAGCACCTCCTCGCCGTGGCGGTCGACTACCGCAACGGCGTCTTCTCCGGGATGAACGACGTGGTGAAGAGGATCGGCGGCGCCGACCCCCTTACCGCGGAATCCTTCGTCGCCCAGAACCGGGCCTTCTACGAGGCCACCTGAGGCCCGCGGGGCCCGAAGTCGGGAACCTGCGCCTCGTCAGCACCCCTGGGACGCATGGACGGAGATCTCTCCCGACCGGACCGGCCTGCCGCACGCTTGGCAGCAGACCTCGGCGACGAACACCGCGCCGCAGACGTCATGCAGGAAGTCGCCCCGGGGCACTGCCTCCTCGCCATGGGTATCACCCCATCGCTTGAGCACCAGGATGACGTGTCCGAGTTCCCGCCCCTTCCGGGTGAGTTCGTACCCGGCCAGTCGGCCCTTCTCGGGCGAGTGCGGCTGCAGAATCCCTGACGCGGTGAGCTTTCGAAGCCTTGAGGACAGGACGTCTCTGGGAGCACCGACGTCCCGGAGGATGTCGGTGTAGCGGGAGGCGCCGAAGGCGACGGCGCGCACGATGTGCAAGGACCATCGATCGCTGATCGCGTCCAAGGCGACTGCCAGCACATCCCTTTGAGGTTTGGATTCCAAACCATGACGTGTATGCTTCGTGTGGTTTGACATTCAAACCACACTACTCGAGGGAGGATGCTGCGACCGTCGTGTCCGCTGACCACGCATCTGTCCCGCGCCGCGCATCAACCCTGGCGCGTCGGCCGCGCCGTGACGGGTCCTCCTCACGTCCAGGGAGCACGTCCGCTCCGAGTCCCACCGCACCGGAAGAGGAACACCACTCCAGATCGGCCCCGCACGTCGGGGAACCGCTCACGTCCGGCGAGGGGTGGCGACGCACTGACGTGTGGACGGCCGGACCGCCGCACAGGACGGCCCGACCGAAAGACCATGCTGCGCCGACGTGTTCAGCGGCCCTCGCGGATGCCCTCGAACAGGTCGCTCTCCTTCCTTCCGCCGCCCTTCCAGGACGGGTCCACCAGTACGTACTCCTCGACAGGATTCTCGTGCCCGCTGACGCTCAACACCCGCAACAGGGCGGCGGCATCCGCCTGGCCGGCATGCGCCGCGAGGGCACGCAGTTTGCGGTCCCAGAAGCCGGACACGTCCACGACCGTCGTGACGCTGCCATCGTCGACGCCGATCTCCAAGGGCGGCGTCCAGACACCGGCTCCGAGGGCCGCCTCCGCGCGGGTTCGCACTGCTTTGAGACGGGAGTGGGAAAGGGCGATGTAGTACAGCTTCGGCATGCGCCGGTGGGGAGATGCGCCGCTCTCGCCTTGAGGCGGATATCCGCCGGCCTCCCGAACGCGCCCGATCGCGGCGACGGTCAGTTCGTGCGTACGGACATGATCCGGGTGGTAGGTGAGGCCGTTGGGCGGATAGGTCACGATCACCTCCGGCCGGTACTCCCCCATCAGCGCTTCAAGTTGCCGGACGATCGGCTCGCCCTCGAGTCTGCTGAACGCGCGGGGATCGATGTCGTTCACGGACTCGTGCATGCCGGAGTCGGGGTAACCCAGTTCGATCACGTCGCTGATGCCCAGCGCGGCCTTGGACATCGCCAGTTCACGGGACCGCCGCGCGGCCACCTGCTTCGCCCGGTGGTCACGATGGCCGGTCCCGCGGCCGAGGGCATCGTCGCCCTGGCCGCCGTCGGTGCACGTCACGAGAACCGTTCGAAACCCTTCGGCGGCGTATCTCGCAAGAGTGCCGCCCGTCTGGCTTGCTTCATCGTCCGGGTGCGCGTGAACAACCATCAGCGTAGGCAGCCGGTTTTCCGGAGTTTTCAATTGCTTGGACCCTTCCACTCGGACAACAAAAAGACGCCGCGGACGCTGTGACTCGACACGGCCGTTACCGGACTTTCGGACGAACCCGGGCGGTCCGGTCACCACTCGATCCACGGCATTTCATGGTTGGACTTTCAAACCATACGTTGTTACGTTACCCGAGCACGCCGCAACTTCACAACAGACTAGGAGTGGTGAACGGTGATCAATGCAGAGCGAGCGCCTGCCGAGGAGAGTCCGATCCGGCCTCTCGGCGGATCTCCAGAAGAGGCACCTGCCGACAATCGACGGGCTCGTTGGGTGCTGGCCCTGGGCAGTCTCGGTGCCTTCGTGGTCTTCTTGGACACCACGATTGTGAACATCGCCTTCGAGACGATCAGTCACAGTTTCAACACCACAGCCGGACACCTGGCGTGGGTCCTCAACGCCTACAGCCTGGTATTCGCCGCCATGCTCATCCCGGCGGGTCGAGTGGCCGACCGGTACGGGCGCAAGAACATATTCATCGTGGGCATCGCGGGATTCGCGCTCATGAGCGCACTGTGCGGACTCGCGCCGAGTGCGGGCGTGTTGATCACGGCGCGCGCCCTGCAAGCGGTCTTCGCCGCACTCGTCGTTCCGTCTTCGCTGGCACTCGTCCTCCACGAGTTCCACGCGGCCCGTCGGCATGTCGCCATCGGCGTTTGGGGCGCGATGGCCGCCGCCGCGGCAGCGGTCGGCCCCACTCTTGGCGCGCTTCTCACCGAATACGCTTCCTGGCGCTGGATCTTCTTGGTCAACGTCCCGATCGCTGCGGTGATCGTGGCACTCGGCAGGCGCCTGCTCCATGAGTCCCGTGACCCGCATGCTTCAGGTATGCCCGACCCTCTCGGCGCGCTCCTTGTCGCTGTAATTCCCGCGCTTCTCAGCTTCTCCATCATCGAGGGCCCCTCTCGTGGATGGTCCGACGTCTGGGTGGTGGGCGGCTTCGTCGGAGCGGCTCTCGCGCTCCCCGCATTCCTGTGGCGGACTTCCAGGGCCGCACGTCCGGTGATGGACCTCACCCTTTTCAAGGAGCGTCAGTTCCGGGACATCAACATCGCAACCCTGTTGTTTTCCACCGCCTTCTTCGGCCTGCTGCTGGCCAACTTGATATTCCTCCAGACGGAATGGCATTACTCTGTGCTGCGTGCCGCGCTCGCAAGTTCCGCGGGGCCGATTGTTGTCACTGTCATCGCACGCTCCACGACCAAGCTCGCGGTCGTCGTAGGGCATCGGCGTGTACTGCTCGCCGGCGCTGTGACCTGGGCCCTCGGCTGCCTCGGTTTCGCCCTGTTCGTGGACGCGTCCCCGCATTGGGTCACTCACTGGCTGCCGTGGACCCTGCTCACCGGCGTCGGTATCGGCCTGACGCTGCCGGTGCAGTCCGGGGCCGCCGTAGCGAAGCTCCCTCCGGCACAGTTCGCCATTGGCTCCGCGATCAACTCGAGCTTCCGGCAACTGGGCGCGGTTCTGGGGGTGAGCATCTTCGTCGCGCTCCTGGGAACGTCCAAGCTGGGCCCAGCCGTGAGCAACTTCCAGCACATCTGGTGGGTGTTCGCCGCTCTCGGCCTTGCCGCAGGTGTCGTCCAGTCCCTGCCCCGCCTGCGAGCAGGTGCCGAACCCTCCGGGAACTGAGACTTCTGTGCTCGGTCCGTACTGAACGGGCCCACGTCTGACCATGGGACCGGGTGACTCAATGCAGCGCAGTGAAGCAACGCCGTATTGAGTCACCCGGCTGTTCGGGCCGAGGTCCCGGGCCGCAAGCAGGACAAAGGGCGTCCGCCGGCTCGTGTGTGACGACGAGCCTGGACGCCCTTTCGCCGGCAGTCGGTTGTTCCGTGAGCGCGAGTGCGCGAAGCTCAGGCGGCCGATTTCGCCGTCACGTTGAGCAGCCACGCTGTACCGAACCTGTCGACGCACTGTCCGTGCAGGGCGCCCCATGCGGACGTGGCGAACGGCACCGTGATCGTTCCGCCGTCGGAGAGCCTGCCCCAGTACTCAGTGAGGTCCGCCTCGTCACCGCCGAGCGCCACCGAGAAGGAACCGCCGGTCCTGCGCTCTTCCGAGGCCGGCGCGTCCGACCCCATGAGCACGACGCCTGCCGCTCCCTTGAGCATCGAGTGCGCGATCAGGTGCTCTTCCTCAGCGGCCTGAGCCCTGTGGAGATCCGCGAACGTGGCGATGTCCAGTGTGCCCCCGAAGATCGACTGGTAGAACTCCATCGCTTCGCGAGCGTTGCCGGCGAAGTTCAGGTAAGGAGTGACTCGAGCGGTCATGATCGTCCCCTTTGTTTGGTTTGCTTTTCAAACCGTAACAGTGGGACTCGACGGCCTTCAACAAGGCCGAGCAGTGCGAGGGGGCGGCAGCCCAGGTGGAAGTGCTTGCGCACTGCCTCCATGGCACCGACGGTGAACAGTTTGGTTCACAAACCGTAAATTGATAGAGTCAAACATGCCCGAAAATCCAGTAGTCCCCGGACGGCCTTGCGCAGCCGCCGCAACCCTGGAGCTGGTCGGTGACCGCTGGGCGTTGCTGATCGCCCGCGAGATCATGTTCGGCAACCGGCGGTTCAGTCAGATCGCCCGCAACACCGGCGCCCCCCGCGACCGCCTCGCCGCACGACTGAAATCCCTCGTGGCCAACGGCATCCTCGAAAAGAGCGAGTACCAGGCCACGCGGTTCGAGTACCACCTGACCCAGGCAGGCAAAGAGCTCTTCCCCCTGCTCATCAGCCTCCTGGCATGGGGGGACCGCTGGGCCGTCGAAGAGCCGCCCATGATCGTCGAACACCATGGCCATCAGGTCCAAGCCACGACCGTGTGCAGCGTCTGCGGGGAGACGATCGACGGGCGAGGCCTGCACTGGACCCCCAACACGCCCGGCTGGTCGATGTCAGGTCCCGAGGCGTAGTCCGTCCCTATTGCCGCGAAGTACCCGCGAAGGACGACCGGGCCGCCTCGCGCCAGGTACCTGGCCGACCATGCGAAGAGCTGCGCGCCACAGCGGTCGGCGTCTCCGGGCTGGTGTACGACGTGTCCTCCGGAGCCGTCGAGGTCGTCGTTGAGTCCTCCCTCAAGTGGCTGCGGTGCATGCGGTTCTGACTGGCCGGGTGCGCAAGGCGGCGCCCCGAAGATGCACGGCGCCCGGACCGAAACCTTCCCCGCGCCGTCAACACCGACGAACGTGAACGGGCTTCCAAACCCTTGGCATCAGAACGGACATCACGCGCCGCATACGTGTCGCCCCTGCGGTCGACGCAGCCACGGGAGCTCTCGCCCTGATCGCAGGCGGCCGTGCCAACGCCGCCGCACCGGTGGAGCAGACACCACACGCGCCCGCCCGTCGCCGTGGTCCACGGCTCCCGGGCCGGCGACCACCGCTGGGTCGCCGTCACCCAGCAATTGCAGCGCCACAGGCCCCGTCAAGATCACTCACCACGCCCCGCGGGGCGTCCGATACGGCGGCGCAAAGCGCTCCCGTCATCAGCCTGCTGCGGCCGCGTAGTCGAGTTCGAACAGCGAGCGGTGCTCGTTGAGGAAGTCCTCGACGGTCTGGAGGGGCCGCCCGGTGATGCGCGAGGCGGTGTCCGTGACCCCTGCCAGGCGGCCCTCCTGCTGGTCGATGGCGACCGCTTCGAAGTGCTTGAGCTTGGCGGTGTCATCCGGGATGCCGATCAGCTCCAGGAACGTCGTCACGGTGACCCGCTCGAAGGGAAGGTCGCGGCCCAGGACCCGGCTGACCTCGGCCGCGAGTTCCTCGTGGCTGTACTCGACCGGCCCGGTGAGGATCAGGGCCTGCCTGGCATACTCGGCGGGCTTGGTGAACAGCTTCGCCGCGGTCAGGGCGATGTCGCTGGCGGTGATCGGCGCGAAGCGGCTGTCGGCATCGAAGGGCATGGCGTAGCGGCCGTAGCGGATCAGTCCGGAGATGTAGAGCAGCCACTGCGTGAAGAAGGTGACGCGCAGGTGCGTCGTCGGTACTCCGGACCAATTGAAGACCTGCTCGGTCAGCCAGTGGTTCTGCGTCGCCTTGCTGCGTGCGTCGGGCCGCGACTGGATGTGCGACATGTTCACGATGTATTCGAGGTTCTGCTCCTTGGCGGCCTGCGCGAACATCACCGCCGCCTCCACCAGGCCCTCGCCGACGGGGTAGTTGAAGTAGGCGCGCTGCACGCCCTTCAGGGCCGCGCGAACGTCGCGGAGGGTGAGCAGATCGCCGATGACGACCTCAGCCCCCTTGTCCCGCAGCCGCTGGGCCCGCTCGTCATCACTGCGGACCATCGCCCGCACATGGAAACCCTCCTTGAGCAAGTGGTCCACCATCGGGCGGCCGGTATCACCGGCAGCGGTCGTGATCAGGATCGTGGTCATGCGTGCTTCCTCACTGTGTCACTGATGTCGATGGCCGAGGCCGGCCGGATGACGCCGCTACGTCCCCGAGGCCGCCTGATGCGGTCACTGCATGACCTTCGTCAGGTGGTCAGCCCCATGACGAAATAGATTACAACCATAATCCATTACGGGCAAACGATCGCTTTCGCGTCTCTGACCTGCACGTTTGTGGCCGCTTCAACAAACGCTGGGAAGGCGGAGGCGGGATCGAGGCAAGTCTTCGGCGCCGCATCGAGGACTGGCATCCGACGACCAGCTCACCCCCAAGGCCCCGGCCCCGACAGGACCGGGTGTCGCGGCAGCCGGCATCGTGCCGTCGCCACGCCACTGAGCGGTCACGGCATTCCGCGCGGCTCGCCGGATCCGCGACGAAGCCCCCGACGCACGCCCGCCGGAACCTTACGCCGGGTTTTCAGGCCTCACCGCGGGCGGGCGCCGCCGCCTCTGAGGAGTGGCCCCCCGGCAGACGGTCCCGGTCCAGGGACTGCGCGAGAGACGCGAGTGCCGCCTGCAGGATCTCGTCGGACATACCGGTGGACGACGTGGCGCGAGCCAGCAGGATCGCCCCGACCAAGGTGCACGTGGCGACAAGCCCGTCGTCCCCGTCCTCGGTCATCCAGTCGACGAACCGCCCCACACCATCCGCGTACACCTGCTGCGAGGAGACGTGCCCCTCGTGCGCCGCCCGCGCCAGATCACCGGAAAACCCGGCTGAAGGACATCCCGCACCCGGGCTGTCACGGTGCTCCTGCGACAGATACTCCTCCACCAGGGCCCTGCGCGCCCCGGCCCGGTCGGCGCGCCTCTCATCCAGACCAGCCAGGTAGGCGTCCCTGTCGGCGAACGCCAGCGCCGCTGCCTCGGTCACCAGAGCGTCCTTGGACGCGAACTGCTTGTAGAACCCGCCATGCGTCAGCCCCGCGGACTTCATCAGATCCACCACACTGACGCCCTGCACGCCGCGCTCCCGGAACAACCGAGCAGCCACAGCGACGACACCGGCCCGGTTCCCCTCGGCCTGAGCCTTCGAAACGCGGCCCATGCGAGCACCCACCTTTCTTTTAAATGTCAAGCGACATCTATCATACGTCCCCGTGCGGGGTACGGAAGGCCGCACAGCGCTCACCCAGTGGACAGGGTTGCCGTCAGGACCGTCGGTGAGCCGGAAACCGTGACTCAGGGACACCGGTCCGTGACGGTTGGTCCTTGACGGCGATCTCGCCGCCAGGCCTGCCCGGACGCACGTCGATCAGGTCGTAGTTGAACCGCTCTCCCTCGCCTGTCTTCTCGTACGCCTGGCCGGGCCCGCGCGTGGCGGGCCCGGCCAGGAGAGCAGTGCCTACTGGGGCATGAGGACGGTGTCGACGATGTAGACGGTGGCGTTCGACGTGCTGACGTTGCCGCACACCACGTGGGAGGAGTCGTTCACGGTGTAGTCCTCGCCGGACCCGGCCGTGGTGAGCTTGCCCTTCTCCAAGGTCTCGAAGGATCCGTTGGCCAGTTGGGCCGGGGTGAGCCGCTGCCCGACCACGTGATAGGTGAGGATCTTGGTCAGCGTGGCCTTGTCGTTCAGCACCTTGTCCAGGTCGGCCTTCGGGATCTTCGCGAACGCGTCGTTCGTGGGCGCGAACACCGTGATGTTCTGGGCGTTGTTGAGCGTGTCGACCAGGCCGGCCTTCTTCACCGCGGCCACCAGTGTGGAGAGCACCGGGTTGTTCGAGGCGGCCGTGGCCACCGGGTCCTGAGCCATTCCGTCGAAGCTGCCCGCGCCGTCCTTGGGCACCGCGGAACAGGCCGCACCGAACGGCTTGTCCATGGCCATCGGGTCGCCGGGGCTCTGGTTGGCGGAGCCGTCGTCGGCCGGGCCGGAAGACGCCGTCATGGACGAGGCGTCGGAAGCCTTGTCCTGGTTGTCGCCGCCGCAGGCGGTCAGGACCAGCGGCAGGACGGCGGCAACGGCCACGGCGATCGCGGCACGGCGCAGGTGCAGGGTGTTCATCAGGGATTCTCCTTGATTGTTAGGGAGGGGAAGGCGGGGAGTGCCCGCCGGAGGTGGAGTCGGTGAGCCGGGTCAGTCCACGGTGATCACCACCGAGTGCCGGCCGCTGGCGCCGTCGGGGACGGTCCGCGTTCGCAGGGCGGTCTGGACCACTCCGGTGCCGTCGGTGGCTCGTGTGGTCAAGGTGTGCGGGCCGGGCGTGGCCTCCCAGGAGAAGGACCACTGCCGCCAGGTGTCGGTGGTGACCTGGGCGGCGAGGCGGGCGTCCCGCCACGGGCCGTCGTCGACGCGGACCTCGACGCGCTCGATGCCGCGGTGCTGGGCCCAGGCGACACCCGCGACCACGATGGTCCCGGCTTTCGGGCGGGCGAACGGCTTGGGAGTGTCGATGCGGGACTGCGTCTTGACCGGGGCCTCACGCGCCCACTCGCGCCTGACCCAGTAGGGGTCGTAGGCGGCGAAGGTCGTGAGTTCGAGATCCTCGATCCACTTGCACGCCGAGACGTATCCGTACAGGCCGGGAACGACCATGCGGACGGGGAAGCCGTGTGCCAGCGGCAGGGGTTCGCCGTTCATGCCGACCGCGAGCAGCGCGTCGCGCCCGTCCATGACCTCTTCGACGGGCGTCCCGATCGTCATGCCGTCCACCGAGCGGGAGACCAGCTGGTCCGCCGGGCCGCCCCGCGAGGGCGGCCGCACGCCGGCCTCGCGCAGCACGTCGGCGAGGCGCACGCCCAGCCAGCGGGCGTTCCCCACGTACGGGCCGCCGACCTCGTTCGAGACGCACGTCAACGTGATGTCCCGCTCGACCAGTTCACGGCGCAGCAGATCCCGGAAGCCGAGATCCAACGGCCGGGTGACCCCGGTCCCGTGGACGCGCAGTCGCCACCGCGTCGCGTCGACCTTCGGGACCACCAGCGCGGTGTCCACCCGGTAGAAATCGGCGTTCGGTGTGACGAGTGGGCTGATCCCGCGGATCCGCAGTGCCGCACCACGCGGCAACGAACGAGCGGGCGACCCCGGCAACGGCAGCCGGACAGCGGCGCGGGAGGCTACTGCCTCCTTGCCGGAGGAGGAGGCCAGGGCGCGTCCCAGTGCTCCGGCCGCGGCGGACCCCGCGGCCGCCGAAGCCGCGGCCAGCAGGAAGCGGCGGCGGTCGCCGGCCGCACGCGACTCCGCTTCGCTGACGGGCGTACCGACCCGCGTCAGGCGACCGGTCAGGAGCCACAGCACGGCCGCACCGGCCAGCCCGCCCGCCAGGGACGGCAATACATCGATGGCTCCGGCGGAGTCCGGCCGGCTCAGCGCTGCCGCCGCTCCCACCCCGCCGAAGACGAGCACACCCGCCGCGCCCGCGCGCCGGTGCCGCACGGCCAGCAGGCCCAGCACGGCTGCCAGCAATCCGAGCACGGCGAGAATGCCGAATTGCAGCACCAGCTTGTCGTGCGTGCCGAACGAGCGGATCGCCCAGTCCTTCACGGCCGCCGGCGTGCGATCGATCGCCGCACCGCCCACCGCGACCACCGGGCTTGCCTCCGGCCGCAGCACACCCGCCATCAACTCCGCCGCCGCCAGTGCGGCACCGGCGGTCAACAGCCCGCACAGTGCGCCCATGGCACTGCCCGTCAGTCGCCGCCTGCTCAAGATCTGCACGCCGGTGATTCGTCATGCCTGCGGCCCGGGATTGGTGACCTCACCCGTACGAGTGACCCGGGCCGCGCGGTACACCCGAAACCTGCGGTGCGGCCAGGAAAGCAGGCGATCCCCGCACAGGGGGGTCCCCGGGAGGTGCTGCCCCTGCCGCTTCACCTGGCCCTGATGTGCGGCGTGTTCGCCTTCCTCGCCCAGACCTGGGCTGTGCAGCGCACCTCGGCGAACCGGGCCAGTCTGCTGCTCGGCACGGAGCCCGTCCGGGCGGTGGTGTTCCGCACTGCCCTGGGCGGTGAGCGGCTCTCCGCGGTCACGGCCTCGGGACCGCGCTCATGGTCGTCGGCACGTACTGGGGGACAGTCCGGCGAACGCGCGCGCCGCGTCGGCAACGGACCCAAGGATCCGCGCTGTCCGAAGAAGGAGACCTCATGGCCGACCACGGCCCCTACGAACGTCTGATCGGCCTGCTCGACAGTGCCGGGACCCGATACAAGCTCCTGGACCACGCGCCGGAGGGCGGCACCGGGGCCGTCAGCGCACTGCGGGGGCATCCCGTGCCGGAGGCGGCGAAGTGCCTGGTGCCCAGCGTCAGGATTGGCAGGAAGGTCACGCGCCATGTGCCGGTGGTCGTCCCGGGCGACCGGCGGGTGGATCCCGACGCGGTCCGCGCCCTGTTCTCGGCTCGCTACGTCGGCTTCTGCGACGCGGAGAGGGCCGAGCAGCCGGCGCACGCCGTGTCCGGCCGTGTCTGTACTTCGACGCCGCCCGCCTCGGTCGCTCGCACACGCATCGCCGGCCCCGTCGCGGCTGACGCACGGGTCCTGACTCCGGCCCCCGCCGCTGGGCGGGGGCCGGCACCCCTGGGTTCAGACAGCAGGACGGGACGGGCCCGTCACAGGCCGGTGAGGGTGTGGGTGGGGCGCAGCGTGAACTGGCAGGACTCCCAGGGCGACCAGGTCGTGCTGTTGGGGTCGCTCTGCCTGCTGCGGTACAGCATGCCCGTGTCGTCGACGGCGAACATCTCGATCCGCCCCGGTCCGCTGCGTTCTGCGCAGACGTGCCGCATCCGCAGCGTGGTGGTGCCGAGCTGCGTCGGGACCAGGGCCCAGGGCTGCCACGTACCGCTGCCGGGCGCAGTCTCGAACCGGTGCCAGAGCTGCCCGTCGGGGTTGGTGCCGACGATCACCAGGCGTCCGTCGAGGTTGCGGGCCATGTCGACGGAGTCGAGGATGCCGTCGAGCGGGAAGACCCCGCCCCACTCGCTCTCCGTCTGGGCGTTGGCGATGTTCATCTTGCGCTGGATGAGCAGACCGTCCTCCTTGATGGCGATCAGCACGGCGCGGCCGTCGGCGCCGGTCTCGACGGCGAGCTGGATGGCGGTGCCGCCGAGCTGGGTCCACGGGGTGAACCAGCCGTTGGAGGGGGTGTCGTCGTTCAGGAAGTCCTGCCAGCGGTGGCGGATGGTGTTGTCGCCGCGGGTCGCGTAGACCTGCATGCCGCCCCACTGGTCCTGGACGGCGGTCGCCGAGGTGAACGCGGCGTCGAACTGCTGGGGGGCGGTGTAGGCGCCGCTGCCCGCGCTGGTCTGCGCGCGGCGGCTGACGGATCCGTTCTGGTCGATGGCGAACACCTCGACCCGGCCGTCCTGGTGGCCGGAGGCGGTGACGGACTGCCACCCCGGTCCGCTCGCGAGCTTCGTCCACGGCTGCAGGTCGCCGGCGGCGGTCGCCTGGCTGGTGTTCCAGAGGTTGCCCTGGGCGTCCGTGCCGAACAGTTCCAGACGCCCGTCCTTGTTGCGTGCCGCGGCGATCGGGGAGCCCAGCGGGTGCGGGGCGTGCAGCGGGAAGGGGGCCGGCAGGAGCAGTTGCGTGTTGCGGTCCTGGTTGACGCCCATGCGCCGGGTGATGCCGTGGCTCACCTCCTGCGGGTCGTTGGTGGCCAGCTCCCGTGCCAGGGAGGCCAGTTGTGCGGGGGTGCTGGTGTCGCCGCCGAAGGACAGGGGCGCGGCGGGGTCGACCATGGTGGTGAAGATCGAGATGGTGGCGGGCCCGGCGGCCGAGCCGAACTCCCCCGCGTTCTGCGCGTCGGGGCTGGCCATGATCTCGATGATGCGGCTCTGGATCGGCCAGTCGATGTGGGAGGCCGTGGAGATCTCCCAGAAGCCGCCGGAGATCGGGCTGCCCGCGGGCGTGGGGTGCGGGACGATCTTGTTGGCGTGGGTGTGCCCGTTGACCAGGGCGATGACGTTCGGGTAGCGCAGCAGCAGCGCCTTCAGCTCGTCGCCGGTGTGCCGGTCCCCGAAGATGCCGCCGAAGATGCCGTCGTCGAGGTTGTCCATGGTGTTCAGCGTGTGGTGGCAGAACAGGACGTACATCTTGTCCTGCACACCGGTCTGCGTGACGATGCGGTTCCTGGTGTCGATGTAGCGCGAGCTGTTGGCTCGCAGCTGCTGCTCCAGCCAGTCGAGCTGGTCGGTGTCGATCGAGCCGCCCGCGGCACCGGAGCCGAAGCCGTCGGTGTTGGTGTTGGTGGAGTCGAGGGTGATGTAGCGGATCAGGTCGCCGGAGCCGGAAGGGATCGCGTAGTAGGCCTTGTCGATGCCGACGCCCTGGAAGCCGTGGCCGACCGGCAGGCCGGCGGTGTTGAAGTGGTCCTGGATGAAGGCCTTGCGGGTCAGCAGCCGCCGGTTGGGGTCCGGGACGACCCGGGTGCCCTCCAGGTCCCAGGCGACCATCAGCTTGCCGAAGGTGCCGAGGTCGTCGTAGTCGTCCGGCAGGTCCGCGGAGGTGCCGGTGGTCTTGGACGAGCCGACCGTCATGCCCCGCACGTCGACGAGGTTGTTGTCGATGGGCTCGTTGCCCTGCCACAGGCCGTCGTGGTTGCCGTACGCGGCGTACCAGGGCATGCCGAGGCCGTGGGAGACGAACGGCCTGCGGGCCGCTCCGACCACGCCGCTCGCGTCGAGCAGCCCCGGGACGTAGGGGAATCCGAGGCCGGAGGTGCCGGTGTACTGGTTGCCCGGCACCTGCGCCGGCGGCACGGACGGGTAGTAGTAGTGGTTGTCCGCCGGGCCGCCGCCGGTCAGGGCGCCGCTGGAGAAGCTCTGGTCCAGGCCGGTCTGGCCGGAGTCCGGCACGATGGTCTGGCCGCCGTCGAGGAGGTCGATGTACCAGCGGTTCTCGTTGTGCTGGCAGTTGTCGATCGCGTCGCCGGTGACGATGGTGAACTGCAGCGGCTTCTTGCTCCGCGGGCCCTTGCCGACGGCCGCGACGGCCTGGCACATGGCGTCCACGACCTGCGTCGACAGGAACTCATGGCCCCGGTAGGCCGAGTCGGTGGGGTACGAGGCGTAGTGCGGGGCGCCGTCGTCGGCGTAGCGGTCCATGAACTCCAGGCGGGCCGGAGACTGGTCGTCCACGATGTGCAGATCGGTCAGCTGGGCGAACGCGGCCAGTGCCATGGTCGGGGGGCCGAAGCGGTACCAGAGGTCGGTGCGGATGGTGTGCGGCTCCCCGGGGCCGGCGACCAGCCGCTGGTAGCCCGTGCCCGGCGCGTAGCTCGCCCGCTGCACCGTCTGGTCCCAGGTGGTGACCGCCCGCGCGTCCGATGCGGTGGCGGCGGCCGCCTTGCGGCCGCGTACCGAGGTGGCGGCCTCGGCGGCGGCACGGAAGCCGCCGGCGTCGATGGCCGCCGCCACCACGCCCACTCCGGTCGTCGTCAGTAGCCTTCTTCGCGAGATACCCACGCCGTGTCTCCCAGGAAAGGTCGAACTCGTCTCTCCCCCTGCGGCGTTCCATTGCGTTCCGCCGTGTTCCACGGGGAGACACGGGTGCCGCAGGTGCAACGGGCGCCGTGGTCTGGCAGGATCCGCGGGTGTCCGCATCCTTGTACGAATCCCATGTGACAGTGCGCTGCTCCGGCCCCGGCGAGTGGGGGCGGCTCGGGCGATGGGCGGCATCGCGTGATCTGAAGCTGACGCACATCGTGCTGGCACGCGGCAGGATGCGCGAGCAGCCCATGCTCACGCTGTCCGGTTCCCCGTCCTACGCCGAACAGGCCGCGCACGCGCGGGACGTCGTAGCGGGCCTTCGCGCGGACGGTTTCGCGCCGGTGCGGGTGAAGACCGAGTCCGCGCCATGGGCCGCGGAGGTGCCGGCGCTGCTCGACGGGGACGACGAACGGTACTTTGAGCACCACGTGAAGCTGCTGCTCGACGCGGACACAGACCTGGCCGCACTCGCGGCCCGGGTGGTGCCGCACGGCGCCCACCTGTCGTGGAACGCCCTGCGGGTGCGGGCCGGCGCACGGCACGAGCGGTTCGTGACGCAGCGGTGCCGCGACGTGGGCGCCGACGGGGCGGGGCGGGCCCTGGAGCGGCTGCTGACGGAGCTGGACGGGGCGGTGGTGCTGGGCGTGGAGCGGGAGTTCGTGCTCCACGACAGCGACCTCTCCGTGGACGACGGCTGGATCGAGCAGCCCGTGGGAGTACGGACATGAGCGGGACGGCGTGGGACGGGTTCGACTGGCGACGCACCGAGCTGCGTCCTAGCGTGCCCCGGGCGACGGTTGACCTCAACCGGACTCGAGTTTTTAGCCTGCTTCGACAGCCGCAGGAACCGGCCTGCGCTGTCTTCCAGGAAGGTCCTTTGTGACCGAGCGCTCAGACGGCAATGAGATCCCCGACCGCTACCGCTACGCCGTGATCCCGCACATCATGGTCGACGACGCCGCCGCGGCCGTCGACTTCTACCAGCGGGCGTTCGGCGCCCGTGAGGACGTCCGGGTCGACGCCCCGGGCGGCGGGATCCTGCACGCCGAGATCAGCATCGGTCGGTCGGTACTGATGCTGGGGGATGCCAGTACGGAGGAGGCGGAGGGTGCCTCCTTCACCGCACCGACCGCCCTCAACGGGGCAACGACGGTCACGCTGCACGTCTTCGTAACGGACGTCGACAGCCTCGCGGAACGCGCCGAAGCCGCCGGTGCCGTGATCCTCCAGCCGCCGACGGACATGTTCCACGGCGACCGCACCGTCGTCCTCCAGGACCCCTCGGGGCACATCTGGGTCTTCCTCACCCACGTCGAGGACGTCTCGGAGGAGGAACTGCGCCGCCGTCTCGCCGCCGCGGTGTGACGCATCACGGGTCCCTGTCCGGTGCTTCCCGCCGGGCAGGGGCGGTACCTTACGGAGCGTCAAAACCAGTGTCCGCGGCTAGGGTTCGGGCATGCCCCTGAGCCGCCTCATCCTGTCGTCCGGCCGGTCGATCGACCTCTCCGAGCTGCGGATCTCCGCAACCTACGACGGCCTGCTGGAGGGCCAACCGTCGCAGCATGTCAACGACTTCATCGTCAGCAGCCGCCTGCGTGTGGCCAAGGAGGCGTGTCCGGGGCGTCCCGTCCATCTGATCACCCCCGAACGCACCTACCCCGACACGCCCGTGCATCTGAGGCACCCGCTCGAACGGCTTCCCGCCGTCGTCTGCATCGGCGCCTTCGACTCGAGCGAGATCGACCCCGCCCACGACAACGGCTGGTACTCGTCCGCCCTCACGGTCGTCTGGTTCCAGGACACCACGGAAATCCCCTCCGGCAAGAACGCGCACCCGCAACTCCTGCGCCTTCCCTGGGACGAATTGGCCGAGGACTTCGAAGCCTGACACGATCGTGGTACGAGGGCTTGTTCTACAGGCCGACGCTCGTCACGAAGTCGGAGAAGGCAGGTGCGACGACCCGCCATTGGCACCGATCAGGATTCGTCCAGAAGTCACTGCCGACGACGCGCGGGTTCGAGTGGTCGGTACGGTAGTCGAGCGCCAAGGCGCCGTCGTCGCCGGGATTGCGGGTGATGGCGATCAGCACCGCCTGGTCGGCGTCGAGCCACGGCAGTTCGAGCGGGGCGGACGCATGGATTCCGCGCCCCACGCTGAAGTAGTCGGAGTGCGGATCGTCGGCGAGCAGGTCCAGGAATTGGGACGCGTACGTCATCTGCTCAGGGTTGCTCACGACGGCCAGCGAATCCTCGAACCACGGAACGGCCTTTGCCAGCACGGCATCGCCTGGGCTGCGCCACAGGTCGCAATCGATGAGAGACATCAGGAGTGCGGGCAGAGCAAGTCCGCGGACTGTCGCCGTCCCGGTAGGCCCCGACGTCACCACGGGACAGCACCACACTTTCGTTCAGTGAAGGCTTTCGGGCCCCCGGCGATTGGAAGGTACATTACGGAACATGTCGCTCCGCCCGAACGGGCGACAATAGCGGGAAGCTGTCGCCTCTCCCGCACGGGAGTCCGGCCGGATCCCGCGGCAGTGTCGCACATACCGGAGACCGAACAGATTGCGCGGCCGGGTCTGCCCCGTCCCGCGACGAAGGCCCCGGCGTGGTCGGGAATGTCGCGCTGCTCGCTCCCGAGAGCCGTGGGACCGTGCACGTGACCACGAGCGATCCCGATGTCCCGCCCTCGATCGACCCCGGCTGCCTGCGGGAGCCGGCCGACCGGCACGCCCTGGTCGCGGGCCTGCGCCGGCTCAAGGACATCTTCGAGACGCCCGCGATGCGGGCCCTGCTGGGCCCTTGTGCCCGGCCCGCTCCGGAGGAATGGGCGGACGACCGCGCGCTGCTGGAGTTCGCCACCCGCAACGCCGACCCGTACTGGCACCTGACCGGTACCGCGCGCATGGGCGCGAACGAACTGTCCGTCGCCGATGCCTCGGTGATGCCCACCGTCCCACGGGCCAATACCCAGGCCACGACGATCGCTGTCGCCGAACGAGCCGCCGACCTGCTCACGCGCACATGGCGCGCAGCCCAGGAGTAGCCGTGCGGCGCGCGCCCGTCACAGGGAGGTCATGATGCGCACCACGGCCTTGTCTCGGGCGTGTCCTTCGAGTGCGGCCCACTCGGCGACGTCCAGGGGCCACCACTTGTCCTCGTAGCCGATGACGACGTGGCGGCCGTCCTGCCGGACGGTGTGCCGGGGGTCGCCGGGAGCGGCGCTCGCGGCGACGACGGCCGCGGCGGAGGCGGCACTGCGGCACTTGAGTCGGGTCTCGGGCATGTCAGCGCTCCTGCGTCAGCCGTGTGCGACCGGCGCCGGTGGCCGGTCTGGCGCAAGAGAGTAGCCGCACTGGTGATCGTCTCGCTCCGAAAGCGCGTCTCCGACACAATCCGACCGTCCCCGACGTGAACCGACCGCCGATGCACGCGCGGCGGCACAGCCAGGCCGCCGTCACGCTGAGACGAGCTCCGACAGTTGCGGTGAGTACGCCGCGTGCAGGACCAGCGCGGCGCTGCCGACGACGGCGGCGTCCGTGCCCAGTGCGGAGGCGGCGACCTCCACGACGCGGATGTGCCGGGCGAGCGGCCGAGCGGCCAGGACGGAGGCAACGGCCTCGACGTAGCGCGACTCCACGTGCTGGATGCCCTGGCCGCCGAGGATGATGAGGTCGACGTCGATGAAGTTGGCGATGCTCACGGCGACCGAGGCGACGTGCCGCGCGGCCTCGTCGACGACGGCGGTCGCGACGGGGTCGCCGGCTCCCGCCGCGCGCTGGATCGCGGCGTGGTCCACCTGGGCCGGGTCCTGGTCGAACAAGCGCGCCAGCGCGCTGCCGCCGGTTCCGGACCGTGCGGCGAGTCTTCGGTGCGTCTCCGCGACGATCGCCGACGGGTTCACCAGACGTTCCAGGCAGCCCCGGTTGCCGCAGTAGCACTCGGGGCCGTCCGACAGGACGGTGGAGTGCCCGAACTCGCCCGCGTTGCGCGAACCGCCCCGGTACACCTGGTGGTTGAGGATCAGTCCGCCGCCGATGCCGGTGCCGAAGAAGAGGTAGGCGACGTTGGCGACGCCCTTGGCCCGGCCGGCCCAGCGCTCGCCGACGGCCGCGGCGGTGGCGTCGTTGTCGAGCGTCACCGGCAGGCCGGTGGCGTCGCCGAGCATCTGCTGAAGGGGCACCCGGGTCCAGTGCGCGAGCTGCGGCGGGGCGACGATCACGCCGGACTGCTGGTCGATGGGCCCGGGGGTGACCAGGCCGAGCCCGAGGACCTTGTCACGCGGCACCCCCGCCTTCGCGAGCACGTCGGCGACCAGTTCGGCCATGGCCGCCACCACGTGCGACGGATCGGTGCCGGGCGGGGTGGGGCGCCGTTTGACCACCAGCGGCCGGCCGAGCAGGTCGACGACGGAGCAGGTGAGTTCGAGCGGGTCGAGCACCAGCCCGACCGCGCTGCCGGCATCGGCGTTGACCCGCAGCGTGGTCCGCGGTTTGCCGCCGCCGGCGACCCGGCTGGCGCCGTCCTCGCGCACGATCTGCTCGTCGAGCAGGCGGCGCACGATGCCCGAGACGGTCTGCGGGGTGAGCCCGGTCCGCTGGGCGATCTCCACCCGGCTGATGCCGTCGGCGAGTTGGATCTGATCCAGGACCACCGCTCGGTTGTAGCGTCCGACCTTGGGAAGGTTTGTCCCTGCCTGCCGCACACGAGTTCCTCTCTCGAAGAGCCGCAACAATCGTAGTGGTACGGGGCGTTGACTTAGTAAAACAAATGGATTTAAAGTCCGTGCCCAGCCGTAACCGGCTGGAAGTGAAGGCACAGCGCAGTGTCATCGGAGGCAACCTGATGTCCACGAAACGTCGTGTCCCAGGCGCGGCGGAGCCACGCGACCGTGACGGTGCCCGCCGTACGGAGCTCCGCGCATGATCACGGACCGGATCCTGCTGGAGATGCGTTCCATCACCAAGACGTTCCCCGGCGTGACGGCCCTGGAGGACGTCAACCTGGTGGTGAGGGAAGGCGAGATCCACGCCATCTGCGGCGAGAACGGCGCCGGCAAGTCCACTTTGGTGAAGGTGCTCAGCGGGGTGCACCCGCACGGGACGTACGCGGGCGAGATCGTCTACCGGGGCGAGGCGGTCCGGTTCCCCGACATCCGGGCCAGCGAGCAGGCCGGCATCGTCATCATCCACCAGGAACTGGCGCTCGTGCCCGGCATGTCGATCACCGAGAACATCTTCCTCGGCAACGAACCGCGGCGGCGCGGCGGGATCGACTGGAAGGCCGCGCAGCGCCGGGCCCTGGAGCTGATGCAGCAGGTGGGTCTGCGGGAGGACCCGGACACGCTGGTCAAGGACATCGGTGTCGGCAAGCAGCAACTGGTCGAGATCGCCAAGGCCTTCGCCAAGGACGTGAAACTGCTCATCCTCGACGAGCCGACCGCGGCGCTCAACGAAACGGACTCCCGGCATCTGCTCGACCTGCTGCGCGGGTTCCGTGAGCAGGGCATCACCTCGATCATGATCTCCCACAAGCTGAACGAGATCGAGGCGGTGGCCGACACCATCACCATCCTGCGCGACGGCCGGACGATCGAGAGCCTGGACGTCCAGGCCGACGGCGTCAACGAGGACCGCATCGTGCGCGGCATGGTCGGCCGCGAGCTCGACAGCCGCTTCCCCGACCACACGCCCGACATCGGCGAGGTGTTCTTCGAGGTCCGCGACTGGACGGTACGGCACCCGGCCTCCGACGAACGGCTCGTCTGCAAGGGGTCCAGCTTCACCGTGCGGCGCGGCGAGATCGTCGGCTTCGCCGGGCTCATGGGCGCCGGGCGCACCGAGCTGGCCATGAGCCTGTTCGGCCGTTCGTACGGCACGTTCCTGTCCGGCCAGGTCTTCAAGGACGGCAGGCAGATCCATCTGAAGTCGGTGTCGGACGCCATCCGGCACGGCCTGGCGTACGTCAGCGAGGACCGCAAGACGATCGGCCTCAACCTGCTGGACGACGTCAAGACCTCGATGGTGGCGGCCAAGCTCTCCAAGGTCGCCCGCCGCCAGGTCGTCGACCCGGTCCGCGAGCACCGGGTCGCCGAGGAGTACCGCCAGAGCCTGCGGATCAAGACCCCCAGCGTCGACGAGGAGGTCGTGAAGCTCTCGGGCGGCAACCAGCAGAAGGTCGTCCTGGCCAAGTGGATGTTCACCGACCCGGACCTGCTGATCCTCGACGAGCCCACGCGGGGCATCGACGTGGGTGCCAAGTACGAGATCTACGGGATCATCCAGCGGCTCGTCGGCCAGGGCAAGGGCGTCATCGTCATCTCCTCGGAGCTGCCCGAGCTCATCGGACTGTGCGACCGCATCTACACCGTCTTCGAAGGCGCCGTCACCGGTGAGGTGACGCGCCGTGACGCGAACCCGGAACGCCTCATGAAACAGATGACCTCTACGAAGAAGACGCCGAGCCCATGAGCCGTATCACAGACCTTCAGAAGAACCTCTTCGGAGGCACGACCTCCAACGCCCGCCAGTTCGGCATGATCGCCACGCTGGTCGCGATCGTGCTGCTCTTCCAGATCTGGACGGGAGGGCTGACGCTGACCTCCGGCAATCTCATCGCCGTGGTCAGCCAGTACTCGTACATCCTGATCCTGGCCATCGGCATGCTGATGGTGATCGTCGCCGGGCACATCGACCTGTCGGTCGGCTCGGTGGCGGCCTTCACCGGGATCGTCGTCGCCAAGGCGATGCAGGAGTACTCGATCCCCTGGCCCCTGGGCATCCTGCTCGGCCTGCTCGTCGGCGCGGCGATCGGTGCCTGGCAGGGCTTCTGGGTCGCCTATGTGGGGGTGCCGGCGTTCATCGTCACCCTGGCCGGGATGCTCCTGTTCCGCGGCGGCAACCAGTTCATCGGCAACGCCGACACCGTGCCGGTCCCCGAGGGCTTCCGCGACATCGGCGCCGGGTTCCTGCCCGAGGTCGGGCCGGACACCGGCTACAACAACCTGACGCTGCTCCTCGGCCTGGCCGCCTGCGTGGGTGTGGTGTGGCGCGAGTGGCGGTCGCGGCAGACCCGCCGCGCGATGCACGCGGACGCCGCTCCGCTGTGGGTGACGGGGATACGGCTCGCCGTGATGCTCACCATCGTCATCTTCGCGACGCTGCGCTTCGCCGGCGGCCGGATCGGCACCAGCCTGCCCATCTCGGGCATCATCCTGATCGCCCTGGTGCTCGCGTACTCCTACTACACGCGCAACACGATCGGCGGCCGGCACATCTACGCCGTCGGCGGCAATTCGCGTGCGGCGGAACTGTCGGGCGTGAAGCTGCGGCGGGTCAACTTCCTCGTCATGACCAACATGTCCGTCCTGGCCGCGCTCGCCGGCATGATCTTCGTGGCGCGCTCGGCGGCGTCCGGTCCGCAGGACGGTCTGAGCTGGGAACTCGACGCCATCGCGGCCGTCTTCATCGGCGGCGCGGCGGTCACCGGAGGCCTCGGCACCATCAGCGGCTCCATCGTCGGCGGCCTCGTGATGGCGCTGCTCAACAACGGCCTCCAACTGGAGGGCGTCGGCTCGGACATGGTCCAGATCATCAAGGGCCTGGTGCTCCTCCTCGCCGTCGCCTTCGACGTCTACAGCAAGAGCCAGGGACGCTTCTCCATCATCGGGACGCTCACGCGCCCCTCGCGTTCCGGCGACACGAGCACGGCCGCCCAGTCGCCGAAGGCGGCCGCCGGTCCCGACAAGACCTCGGTCGCAGGATGACCGACCGGACACAACAGCAAGGTGCCGCATCCGCGGGGTGCACGACTCTTCCCCCATCGTCAGGAAAGGCTCATCCCACCATGCGTACAACCATCACCAGAGGTATCGCCGCGATCGGCGCCACCACGCTTCTGTTCCTGGGCACGGCCTGCTCCAACGACCGCGAGGGCTCCACGTCCGCCAAGGCCAGTGGTGAGGCCACGGCGGGGTTCGCGCAGGACTCGCTCGTCGGTGTCGCCCTCCCCTCGAAGACCTCGGAGAACTGGGTGCTCGCCGGCGACCTGTTCACCAACGGCCTCAAGGACGCGGGCTTCAAGGCCGACGTCCAGTACGCGGGTGCCTCCACCACCGTCGCGGACCAGCAGGCGCAGATCTCCTCGATGGTCACCAAGGGCGCGAAGGTGATCGTCATCGGCGCGACCGACGCCTCGCAGCTCTCCACCCAGGTCGAGCAGGCCCGGCAGGCCGGGGCCACCGTCATCGCCTACGACCGGCTCATCACGAACACCCCGGACGTCGACTACTACATCGCGTTCGACAACTTCAAGGTCGGCCAGTTGCAGGGCCAGGCCCTCATCGACGGCATGAAGGCGAAGAAGCCGAAGGGCCCCTGGACGATCGAGCTCTTCTCCGGCTCGCCGGACGACAACAACTCCAAGGTCTTCTTCGACGGCGCGATGGACGTCCTCAAGCCACTGATCGACAAGAAAGACATCGTTGTCGGGTCGGGCCAGACCGACATCAAGCAGACCGCCATCCAGGGCTGGAAGGCGGAGAACGCCCAGTCGCGCATGGACTCCCTGCTGACGTCGACGTACAACGGCGGCAAGAAGCTGGACGGCGTCCTGTCCCCGAACGACACCCTCGCCCGCGCGATCATCACCTCGGTGCAGGGCTCCGGCAAGCCGGTCCCGGTCGTCACCGGCCAGGACTCCGAGGTCGAGTCGGTCAAGTCCATCATGGCCGGAGTGCAGTACTCGACCATCAACAAGGACACCCGCAAGCTCGTCGCGGAGACCGTCAAGATGGTCCAGTCGCTGCAGAAGGGTGAGAAGCCGCAGATCAACGACACGAAGTCGTACAACAACGGCACCAAGGTGGTTCCGGCCTACCTGCTCCCGCCGATCATCGTCACCAAGGAGAACGCGGCCGAGGCGTACGCCAACGACCCCAAGCTGTCGCCGCTGACGAAGTAGTCCGCACCACCGTGGGGGCGGGGCCGGACGCGGCCCCGCCCCCACCGTGTACGCGGGCGACAAGCGGAACCCGGTGGCGTCCGGAGCGGAAGTCGGGAAGGCTGACGTACATGGTCTCGGTGGTGCAGAACGTGGCGATCGACTGTGCGGACGCCTATGAACTGGCTCTGTTCTGGAGCAGGGTGACCGGCCGTCCGCTGCATCCGGAGGACGGACCGGGCCATCGGGAGACCCAGGTCCTGCTGCCGGAGGGCCCGGTGCTGTACTTCAACCAGGTGCCCGAGCCCAAGCGGATCAAGAACCGGATCCATCTGTGCCTGCGTCCCGAGACCTCGCGCGACCAGGAGGTGGAACGCCTGCTGGCGATCGGCGCCGCCTTCGTCGCCGACCACCGCAATCCCGACGGCTCCGGCTGGGCCGTCCTCGCCGACCCCGAGGGCAATGAGTTCTGCGTCCTGCGCAGCGAGTCCGACCGGGCCGCGACGGATTCCTGAGGGCTCGTACCACGATATTGGCGTCGGCGGTGCGGCCGAACGCTCCGCGAGACGGTGGAAGACCGCCGACTGCCGACGGAACTTACTTGCGCTGCCCACCCGAACACCCGGTGGCCGGGCCTACAGTCGGGGCATGGAACTGTCACGTGAGGAACGCGAGAGTTTTCTGGCCGAACCGCGCGTCGCCGCGCTGGGCGTCGCAGCCGGCGCCGACCGCGGGCCGCTGGTGATCCCGATCTGGTACGCCTATGAGCCCGGCCGGCTGCCGTGGATCCTCACCGGCGCGCGCTCCGCGAAGATGAAGCTGATCGGGGCGGCGGGCCGGTTCAGCCTGCTGGTCCAGCGGACGGAGCCGACGCCCCGGTACGTGTCGGTCGAAGGACCGGTCGCCGACATCACGGAAGGCACCACCGCCCTGCACCGCGAGATGGCCGCCCGGTACCTCTCGGGTGACGCGCTTGAGCGGTTCGTGGCCATGGCCGAGGCGGAACTCGCCGATCATGTCGTGGTCCGCATGAGGCCGCAGCGCTGGTTCACCGCCGATCTGGGCTCGTCGGCGTAGCTGCGTCCCGCCGGCTGCCACACACCGCATGACCACGCTTTCTGAGGGGACGTCACCCGGGGCCCGGGAGACACAAGGCCACAACCAGGGTTCATTGGGCGATCGCGAAGACGTCATGTGTATTCCGCACTGAAAATCTCTAATCGGATCTGTACCCATGATCGACATGGGTGCAGCGGAGGCGTGCCTCCGTGTCCCTTCCGACGCGAGGTTCCCATGAAATTGATGGTCGTGAACCAACGGCGCTCGAGGTCTCTGCTCGTGGTGCTCGCCACGGCGACCGCGCTGGCGGCCGCACCGGCCGTGGCGTACGCGGACAGCACCGTGCCCGCGCCCGTCACCGGCGGCATCCCGCTGATCAACACGTCCGAGAAGATCGGCCCGGGGATCAACCTGCAGCACGTGCAGGCGCTCGACCAGAAGGGCTGGTACGACGCGCGGTTCCTGACGGTGGACCTGTCCAACAGCGCGGTCGACACGGACCTGCTGACCGCCGGACCGGTCGCGTCCGGCGGAGCGCTCACCGTGGCCGCCGACAAGGCGGGTGCCGTCGCGGGCGTCAACGGCGACTTCTACGACCTGGGCAACTCGACCGCGGCGCACGGTGCCGAGATCCAGAACGGGAAGCTGCTCAAGACCTCCAACCTCGGCGGCCCGGAGGCCGCCCAGGCGCAGCCGCACGTCGGCGTCAGCAAGGACGGCATCGCGCAGCTCGTGAACGCGATGGTCAACGCGTCCGCGACCTTCGCGGGCACGGACCACAAGCTGCTGTCGGTCAACGCCGCGGACCCCGAGCCGCACCCGGTTCCGGCCGACGGCATGGTCGCGTTCACCTCCACGTGGGGCACTTACAGCCGCAACCGCCCGTTCATCGGCGTGGACAGCGACCTCGCCGAGGTCCTCGTCCAGAATGACAAGGTTGTCAAGGTCACTCCGAACGGTCCCGCGGGCTCGGGAACGATCCCGGACGACGGCTTCTACCTGGTCGGACGCGACGCCTCGGCGGCCGCGATCCGCGCGCTGCAGCCCGGTGACCCGGTGAAGCTCAACTGGGAGCTGGCCGACCCGGTCGCCAAGACCATGAAGTTCGCGCTCGGCCACGGCGGCAATGCCGAGGGCATCATCGTCTCCAACGGCAAGCCCCGCGCCAACCTGGACACCTCGATCTCCCCGCGCACCTCCTTCGGTTTCAAGGACGGCGGGCACACGCTCGTGCTCGGCGAGTGGAACGGCCCCGGCGGCACCGGCAAGGGCGGCGTCGGGCTCGACAAGATGGCCCACGACATGGCCGCACTGGGTGTGCAGACCGCGGTCGTCCTCGACAGCGGCGGCTCCAGCGAGATGGTCGCCCGCCCGCTCGGCGAGGACCACGTGACCATTCGCAACACCCCGTCCGACGGCCAGGAGCGCAGCAACACCAACGGCGTCGGCGTGTTCGTGACGAAGGGCGACGGCAAGCTGAACCAGCTGCTCGTCAAGCCCGCGCCCGGCCAGACCGCGGCCGACGGTGAGGTGAAGGTCTTCCCCGGCCTGCACCGCACGCTCACCGCGGTCGGCGTCGACAACCACCAGACGCCGGTGACGGTCGACCCGTCCTCCGTGCAGTGGTCCGCACGCGAGGCGTCCGTCGACGGCGCCACGGTCACGGGCCCCCAGGCACACGGCCCGGTGACCATCGACGCGAAGTCCGGCAACGTCCAGGGGCACGCGACGGTCTCCGTCCTCGGCCCGCTGGCGAGCGTGGAGCCCTCCTCCCAGCTGCTGTCGATCGCCTCCCCCACCCCCGCCGACGCGACCACCGTCTCCGTGACCGGCCGCGACGCCGAGGGCTACACGGCCCCGATCGACCCGCAGGACCTCTCGCTCGACTACGACCACGACGTGGTCGACATCAAGTTCGTCGACGGCAAGCTGCGGATCACCCCGCTGGCCAACGCGAGCACGATCCTGAAGATCTCGGCCGGCGGCCAGACCGCCCAGCTGCCGATCACCATCGGTGTGCAGACCAAGACGGTCTACGACTTCGACGACGACGTGCTGGCCCGCTGGCGCAACAACAGCACCGCGGCCACGACGTTCTCGAAGGCCCCCGAGGGCCTGCGGATCGACTTCAACGCCATGCGCAACGTGGGCATCAGCACCACGACGCGCATCCCCGTGGAGGGCCAGCCGCTGCGTCTGCGGGTACGCATCAAATCCAGCATCAGCGTGCCCAACGGCCTGACGTACATGAACTACACCGACTCGTCGGGCAAGAGCGTCGGCATCTACGGCACCGGACTGGCCGCGAGCAGCGACTGGCAGTACGCGACGTTCCAGGTCCCCGCCGGTACGAAGTTCCCGATCTCGATCTCGAGCTTCCAGGGCATCAACACCAGCGTGGCGCAGCAGAAGGCGGGCTCGTTCGTCCTGGACCGGATCGAGGCGGACGTCCCGACCTCGATGGACCTGCCCGCGCAGCCGGACCTGAAGCCGGACCCGCTGGTCTCGGACGACGGTTCGCTCCTCAAGGGCAGCAGCACCTGGCAGTTCGCGACCCTGTCCGATGTGCAGTTCACCGCCGACAGCCCGGCGCTGACGCAGGTGGCCACCGCCGCGATCCACAAGATCCGCGCGACCCACCCGGACCTGCTGGTCCTCAACGGCGACATCACCGACCGCGGTCTGCCGCAGGACCTCAAGCTGGCCCACCAGGTCCTCACCGACGCCGGCTGCGACCTGATCCCGGTCGGCCAGGAGCCCGCCGCGGACAGCACCCCGGACCCGGCCGCCGGGTCGATCCCCTGCTACTACGTGCCGGGCAACCACGAGTCCTACGGCCTGAACAACGTCCAGTCGGACCTGACGAACTTCACCGCCGAGTTCGGCAAGCCCTACCGCACGTTCGACCACAAGGGCACCCGCTTCGTCCTGCTCGCCAGCTCGCTGGGCTCGCTGCGCAGCACCGCCTGGGACCAGCTCCCCATGCTCCAGCAGGCCCTGGCCGACGCGAAGGACGACAAGTCCATCGACAACGTGGCGGTGTTCGCCCACCACCCGGTGGACGACCCGGCGGAGACCAAGTCCAGCCAGCTCGGTGACCGCGACGAGGTCGCGCTCGTGGAGAACCTGCTGACCGACTTCCGTGACGACTCCGGCAAGGGCGCCGTCATGGTCGGCTCGCACGCGCAGATCGCCAACGTCCACCACGTCGAGGGCGTCCCCTACATGGTCCTGCCGTCCTCCGGCAAGGACCCCTACGGCACCCCGGACCGCGGTGGCTTCACCGGCTGGGTCGACTGGTCCGTCGACTCGCACCGCAACGCGCGCCAGCAGTGGATCCAGGCCGACGTGCGCGCCTTCGCCCAGTCCACCACCCTCAACACCCCCGACACCGTGCAGGCCGGGACGACCGCGCAGATCTCCGGCAGCATCGTGCAGCCGCAGGGCGTGGCGACCGGCTCGCGTGTCGTGCCGCTGCGCTACCCGATGTCGGTGAACTGGACCGGTTCGTCGAACCTGGCCGTCGGCACCGGCCAGGACGCGGTCGACGACGCCCGCCGCAAGGGCAAGACCGCCATCCTCGACCCGCAGACCCGCATCCTCACCGCACTCAACCCCGGCACCGTGACCGTCACGGTGACCAACGACTCGATGCGTCCCTACACCGACGACGCGTCGCTCGCGCCGATCACGACCTCCAAGACCATCCAGGTCCTGCCGCAGGGCTGACCCGCACCCGGGTGACCCACGCAACCGCGTGACCGCGTGACCGCGTGACCGAGGGCGAGCACACACCACGTGCTCGCCCTCGGTGCTTCACGCCTTCGGCGGCAGGTCCAGCCCGTGTGCCCGGACGCCGAGGACCCGCCGTGACACCTCGGCCTCCATCGGCCCGCTGAACACGTCCGCGGCACCGACCTCGCGGGCCCGGGCGGCGGCGCGGGCGTCGGCCGCCAGCAGGTCCATGACGACGGCTGCCGCTGCTGTCGTCCCGGCCGCCGCGGCTGCCGGAACGCCCGCCATCAGGTCGCTGACGTTCCCCGCGGCCCACACCCCGTCGACGCCGGTGAAGCCGAGGGCGTCCACGGTGAGCTGCTCCCCGAAGCCTGCGGGATGCTCGCGCACGGCGAGCCCGAGGTCGCCGAGAAAGGACGCCCGCGCCGTGAAGCGCGGGGCGACCACGAGCAGACGGACGGGCACCACGTGTCCGGACGCCAGGCGCACCCCGGCCAGCCGGTCCGCGTCGTCGATCTCCAGTCCGGCAACGTCGCCCTCGACCACGCCGACCCCCAGGCCGGCGAGCTGCTCCCACTGATCGGGCGTCAGGTCGGCTCCCTCGTGCGGGAACAGTGTCACGTCCTGCGACAACTGCCGGAACATCAGGGCCTGGTGAAAATTCCCCAGTACCCCGATCGCGCTGTCCCGCGCCTCCCAGCCGTGGCAGAACACGCAGTGCACCACGTCCCTGCCCCACCGCTCCCCCAGCCCCGGCACGTCCGGCAGCTCGTCGACGAGGCCCGAGGCCACCAGCAGCCGCCGCGCCACCACCCGGCGTCCGTCCCCGCACACCACCGTCAAGCGGCCGCCGTCGCGATGGATCGCCGCGACGCTGCCGGGGACGACGCGACCGCCGTAGGACGCGATCTCCTCCCGCCCCTTGCGCAGCAGCTCCAGCGGGGCGATGCCGTCGCGTCCCAGCAGGCCGTGCGCGGCGGCGGCCGGGGCGTTGCGGGGCTCGCCCGCGTCGATCACCAGCACCGACCGCCGTACCCGTGCCAGGGTCAGCGCGGCGGACAGACCCGCGGCGCCACCCCCGACGACCACGACGTCCCACACGCCACCCGATATCTCCATGCTGCTCTTCTCGTCCATGCCCGCACGATCGCCCGGCCCGTGGGCGTCCGGCAAAGTTTCCTGCCGTTTCGGCAAAAAGCGCCTCCGGCCGCCGGGGCCGTCTATTCCAGGACGCCGTCGTGGAGCCGGGCGAACAGTTCGGCGTTGCGGGTGTAGTCGACCCGGACGTCGATGACCGTGACTCCTGGTGCGCAGAGGGTGTCCGGGGCGAGGGATGTGCGCAGTTCGGTCTCGAAGGCGTCCATGGTGTCGGCCCGTACTCCCCGCGCGCCGAACGCTCCTGCGTACTGGGCGACGTCGTAGTCGCCCAGCCGGACGCCCGAGGTCCTGCCGTACTTGAGAAGTTCCTGGAAGGCCACCATGTCGTAGCCGTTGTCCCGCATGATCACATGCGTGAAGCGCAGGCCGAGCCGGGTGGCGGTCTCCAACTCCTGTGCGCTGAAGAGGAATCCGCCGTCCCCGGACACCGACACGATCTGTGTTCCCGGCCGCAGCAGCGCGGCGGTCATCGCCCACGGCAGAGCGACGCCCAGTGTCTGCTGGCCGTTGGAGAACAGCACGTGCCGCGGCTGGTAGCCGCGGAAGTGGCGGGCCATGTAGATGCAGTGCGAGCCGACGTCCGACACCACGGTCGCGGCGTCGTTCACCGCGTCGCGGATCGCCAGGACGACCGCGGCGGGGTTGAGGCCGGCAGCGGTGGGCGGGGCCGACCGGGCTTCCTCGTCGACGCGGGCCAGCTCGGCACGCTGCTCGGCCAGCGCGGCACGGGCCTCGTCCCCCACATCGAGCCCGGACAACTGCCCGGTCAGCTCGCCGACCGTCGCGGCCACGTCCCCGCGCAGTTCGAGCGCGGGCTGGTAGCGGTTGTCGAGGGCGGCGGGCATCGTGTCGATGTGGACGAGCGGACGGTCGGGGTCGGTGTTCCACAGGCCCGGGTCGTACTCGACGGGATCGAACCCGACGGTGATCAGGACGTCGGCGTGCGCGACGAGCACGTCCCCCGGCTGGTTGCGGAAGAGGCCGACCCGGCCGGCGTACTGCTCCTCCAGTTCGCGCGGAACGACGCCGGCGGCCTGGAAGGTCTCCACCACGGGCAGCCCCGTCGCGGCGATCAGGTCGCGCAGCGCCGCGCACGCCTCGGGATCGGCACCGCGCAGCCCGACCAGCAGCACGGGCCGCCGTGCGGCGCGGATCATCTGGGCGGCCCGGTGGACGGACGCGGCCGGCGCGGGACCCAGGACGGGGGGCCTGGGGGGCCGGACGACGGCCGTGGCGGTGGGGGCGCCGACGATGTCGGCGGGCAGCACCACGGCGGCGGCGCCGCGGGGCTCGGTGACCGCGGCCCGCAGGGCGTTGGCGACGGCCTCGGGGACGTTGTCGGCGTCGTTGACCTCGCCGGCCCAGGTGGTGACCGGCCGCAGCGCGGCCACCGCGTCCATCGACTGGTGGGTCCGCTTGAGCCGGTCCCGGCGGGGCACGGCCCCGCACAGCGCGACCATCGGGTACTGCTCGGTCGTCGCGGTGACCAGCCCGGTCATCAGGTTGGTGGTGCCGGGACCCGAAGTGACCAGGGCCGCACCGGGCGTACCGGTCAGCAGCCCGACGGCGGCCGCCATCAGGGCCGCGTTCTGCTCGTGGCGGCACACCACCAGCTCGGGACCGCCGTCTACCAGGGCGTCGTAGACGGCGTCGATCTTGGCCCCGGGGACGCCGAAGACGTAGGGCACCCCGTACTGCGACAGGGTCTCGACCACGCGCTGGGCCGAGCGGACGGACACGTTCGTCATGGCTCTCGCCACCTTTTCCGCGGTGTGGGGCGCGGCGCGGTCGTCCGGCGCCGGACCACTGCTCACGGTAGGCACGCGGCGCCCCCTCTCGGCACCACGTGAACGCGTAGTCCCTTCACGCGCGGGACGGGCGTCGGACCCGAGTGTCGGCGGCGGCCGGTAGTGTCGGGCGCCATGACCGACTGGACCGGGGTAGCGAGCGGGTTCTGGCACTGGCCCCGGCGCCGGGCAGCGACAGGGTGTTCGGCGCAATGGGGCACGGCTTCGCGCTCGATGCCCCCATGGCGGCCGCCGAGGTGGCGGATCTCGAGGCATGGCTGGGCGTTGAGCTGCCCGACGACTACCGCTCGTTCCTGCTGCATGTCGGAGCGGGCGGTGCGGGCCCGGCCTACGGCGTCTTTCCGGTGCGGCGGGAGGATTCCGGGTGCTGGCGGTGGAGCGGCGACGCCCCCGAGGAGGTCGAGCCGAGCGAGCTCGCCGAGCTGTTCCCGGGAGGGGCGGATCCGGCGGCGGCGACAAGGATCCTGGCCGAGCAGCCGTCGCCGGAGGCGTTCGACGACCTCGCGGACCTCGACGCGGCCTTGGAGGTGTGGGAGGAGCGTCTGGCGGAGGTCCAGTACGATCCGCGCTTCACCGCCGGGGCGCTCTGCCTGTGCGACGAAGGCTGCGGCCTGACGGTATGGCTGGTCGTGACGGGCCCGGAGCGCGGACGCATGTGGCGTGACCCGCGCAGCGACGGCATGGATCTGCATCCGCTGCGGGACGCCGAAGGCTCTCCTGTGGACTTCGCTTCCTGGTACCTCGGGTGGCTCACGGCCGCCGAGGCCACGTGCGGCCTCGTCCCGGAGACCGGACACGCCGGCCTGGGGCAGCCCGCCTGACCCGCGGTGTGCGCGTGGGTGGCATCCCCGGCGAATTGCGATTGCGCGGCCAACAACCCGTGATCTAGAACGGCGTTGTTGCCCAGGACACGTCGTTGAGGGCTTCGCCGACCGGTCACTCGGGCCGGCGGGGCGCCCCTCGGGAGAGGACCACCTGATCGATGCCCACGATCTCGCTGCCCATCACCACCGAACGGCTTCATCTGCGTCTGTTCACCCCGGACGACCTCGACGACCTGCACGCGTATCAAGGCCTCCCCGACGTCGCCCGCTATCTCTACCGGCAGCCGCTCACCCGTGAACAGTGCGTGGAGAGCCTCACGCGGCGCGCGGCCGGCTCGGCGTGGGCCGAGGACGGTGACGATCTGGTGGTCGCCGTCTGCCCGCTCGACGAGGCAAAGGTGGTCGGCGAGGTCGTCCTGAAGCTGGCGAGTGCGCGGGCGCGCCAGGCCGAGATCGGCTGGGTCTTCAACCCGGCCTTTTCTGGGCGGGGTTACGCGACCGAGGCGGCGCGTGCGACGGCCGGCCTGGCTTTCGCCGAGTTGGACGTCCACCGGCTCTTCGCCCGGCTCGACGTGCTCAACACCGGGTCGGTGGGTGTGTGCGAGCGGCTCGGTATGCGCCGGGAGGCGCACCTTGTCGAGAACGACCTCGACGAGGGGCGCTGGGGCAGCGAGTACGTCTACGCGACGCTCGCCCGCGAGTGGCGGGCCGATCGGGGCTGATCAGCCGGCACACGTGCGCAGGGGACCGACTACGTGTTTACGTGGTGCCGCCGGGCGGCGGCACGTGCCTACGGTGGCGACAGCAACTCAGTGCGGCCGCACTCTCTCGTACCGGACACGCACGCAGAGGAGCGGATCCATGCGTATCGCCAACCTTTCCGGCCGTGCCGTCCTGCTGGACGGTGCCGGCGCCACGGACATCGCCACCGCCAGCGGGGGCCGTTTCGGCCCGGGCCCGCAGAGCCTGTACGACGACTGGGAGGCGTTCTCCGGCTGGGCCAGGGACGCCGGCACCGCGCCGGCCGCCGTCCCCTGCGCCTCCCGGGACCTGGGCGCGCCCGTCCCGGAACCCGTCCAGGCGGTGGCCATCGGCCTGAACTACCAGGGGCACCGCGAGGAGACCCATCTCGCCGAAGTGCACGACCCGGACGTGTTCACCAAGTTCCGCTCGTGCTTCACCGGTCCGGAGGGCCCGGTCGCGCTGCCGGAGGGCACGATCGACTGGGAGGCCGAACTCGTTGTCGTCATGGGGCGGGAGGCCCGGCACGTGTCGCCGGACGACGCGTGGTCGTACGTGGCCGGACTGACCGCGGGCCAGGACCTGTCCGAACGCACGCTGCAGTTCGCCGGGCCGTCCCCGCAGTGGTCGATCGCCAAGTCCCACCCGGACTTCGGCCCCATGGGCCCCGCCGTGGTCACCCTGGACGAGTTCTCCGACCCCGACGATCTGGAGATCGGCTGCCAGGTCAACGGGGACATCCGGCAGAAGGCCCGCACCAGCGACATGATCTTCAGCGTGCCCGCGCTGCTGGCCTTCGTCACCGGCATCATGCCGCTGCACCCCGGCGACCTCATCTGGACCGGCACTCCCCCCGGCGTCGGCTACGGTCGCCGGCCCCAGGTCTTCCTGCAGTCCGGGGACCGGCTCGACACCTGGATCGAGGGCATCGGTGAACTCCATCAGACCTTCACCTGACGCGGACTCGGCGAAGCTCCGCGCCCGTCCAGCGCAGGTCAACACGGCCGGCGGCCCCCGCACAGAGGCGGCGCACCTGGCACCCGTGCTGCTGCTCGTCCTCACCGTGCTGAGCGGGATGATCGACGCCGTGAGCGTCATCGCGCTGGGACACGTCTTCGTGGCCAACATGACGGGCAACCTCGTCTTCGTCAGCCTGGGCCTGGCAGGCGTGTCCGGTTTCTCCCTCCGCACGTCGCTGGTCGCCCTGGGCGGATTCGTCGCCGGCGTCCTTCTGTGCCGCGCGACCGTCGGCGGGCTGCACCCGCCCGCAGCACTGATCCGGGCCGGTGCGGTCTGCGAGACGGCGCTCCTCGGCACGGCGGCGGGGCTGGCCGGGTGGGGTGCACCGCACGGTGTGCTCGTCGCCGTCTGCGCCGTCGCGCTGGGCCTGCAGAACGGGATGGCCGGGCGGCTGCGCGTCAGCGGCCTGACCACCACCGTCATGACCCGCACCCTGGTCGGCCTGATCGGCGGCGTCGGCAGGCACCCGTCACCGCTCGCCGTGCGCCAGGTGCTGAGCGTCCTGGCCCTGATCGCCGGGGCCGTCGCCGGCGCTCTCGTCGTCCTGCACTCGGGCCCCGCGGTCGGCATCGCGGCAGCCGCGGGCTGCGCGCTGTTCGTCGCGGCGGTGGCGGCGGTGGCGGCCGTCTCCGGACGCTGAACGGGGCTCCGTCCGCAATCCCGTCGCCCTTCCGCATACCAGAAGTACGCTTCCGCACCCGGCGGCCCATGGGAAGGCAAGTACCGATCGGGGCGGGTAAATTGGGATCATGCTGACGCCGGGGCGTCCCGCGGTGTTTCTGGGTCGGCGTGCCGAATGTGCGCTGTTCGATCGATGGCAGGACACGGTCCGTTCCGGACGCGGCGGCGCGCTCGTCGTCCGCGGGGAACCCGGCATCGGGAAGTCCGCGCTGCTCGACCACGTCGTCGCGACGGCGGCCGGCTTCCGTGTCGTACGGGCCGCGGCGGTCGAGGCGGAAACGGATCTGCCCTTCGGGGTGCTGCATCAGGTGTGCACACCGGCGCTCGCCGCGCTCGAGCATCTCCCGAAACCGCAGCAGGACGCCCTGGCCGTCGCCTTCGGGCTGCGGGCAGGGGCGGTGCCCGACCGCTTCATGGTCGGACTGGCCGTGCTCGGCCTGCTGTCCGAGACGGCCGGCAGCCAGCCGCTCATCTGCGTGATCGACGACGCCCAGTGGCTCGACCCGGGTTCCGCCCAGGCTCTGGCGTTCGTGGCGCACCACATCGGGGCGGAACCGCTGGGCCTCGTGTTCGCCACCCGTCGTACCGGGGACGGGCTGCGTGGTGTGCCGGAGCTGGCGCTGACCGGGCTCGGCCCCGGCGATGCCCGCGCCCTGCTGCACTCGGCTCTGCACGTACCGCTGGACGAGGCGGTGGCCGAGCGGATCGCGGTGGAGGCCCGGGGCAATCCGCTGGCCCTGCTCGAACTGCCGCGGACCATGACCGCCACCGCGTTCGCGGGCGGGTTCGACCCCTGGGACACCGAGGCGCTGCCCGGCCGCATCGAGGACAGCTTCCGCAGCCGGGTCCTCCGCCTGCCGCCGGACACCCGCACATTGCTGCTGGTGGCCGCGGCGGAGCCGACAGGCGACTCCGCGCTCCTGTGGCGGGCGGCCGGGCAACTGGCGATCGGGACCGCGGCCGCGGTGCCGGCCGAGGCCGACGGGCTGCTGTCGATCAGCACCCAGGTCGTCTTCCGCCACCCTTTGGTACGGTCGGCCGTCTACCGGGCGGCGACACCGGCGCAGCGCCGGGCGGTGCACCGGGCGCTGGCCGACGTCACCAGTCCCGCCGATCCCGACCGGCGCGCCTGGCACCGGGCGCAGGCCGCCACCGGCTTCGACGAGGCAGCCGCGGCGGAGTTGGAACGGTCGGCCCACCGGGCCCAGGCACGTGGCGGGATCGCCGCCGCGGCGGCGTTCATGGAACGATCGGCGGCGCTGAGCCCCGACCCCGCCGTCCGTGCGGAGCGGGCCCTGGCCGCGGCGCGCGCCAAGCAGCAGGCGGGCGCGTACGACAGTGCCCTGCACCTTCTCAGCCTCGCCGAGCGAGGACCCGCCGACGATCTGCGGGCCGCCGGCAGTCAACTGCTGCGCGGGCAGATCGCCTTCGCCCGCAGCTTCGGCAGCGGCGCCGCACCGGCGCTGCTCCGGGCGGCACGCCGCTTCGAGCCGATCGATGCGTCCCGGGCCAGGGATGTCCATCTGCAGGCCCTGGCCGCGGCGTTGCTGGCCGGCCGGCTGGGCGGGGACTGCGGGATCACCGAGGTCGCCCGAGCCGCCCGGCGGGCGGCCGCGGCGCCGGTCCCACGCGCGCCCGACCTGCTGCTGGACGGGCTGACGCTCCTCATCGCGCAGGGGCACGACGCCGGCGTGCCCGCACTGCGCACCGCTGTCGCGGCGTTCACCAGTGAGAACCTGACCTCCGAGGAGGAAATGCGCTGGCTGTGGCTGGCGGGCCACGCCGCCGGGCTGCTGTGGGACGACCACGCGTGGCAGGTGCTGGCCACACGGCTGCTGCGCTCCTGCGAGGAGCGCGGCGCGCTGAGCATCCTGCCGATGGCGGCGGCCACCCGCGCCGGACTGCACCTGCTCGCCGGCGAACTTCAGCAGGCCGCGTCGCTGGCGGAGACCGCCGCCGACGTCACCGCGATGACCGGAGCCGGCCTGGCCCCCTACGCCGAAGTGGGGCTCGCCGCCTTCCGCGGTCAGCAGGAGGCGGCGACAGCCGCGATCCGGACCGCGACCCGCGATGCGAGGGACCGCGGGGAAGGCGTGGCCCTGACGTTCCTGGAATGGGCCGCCGCCGTGCTCCACAACGGGACGGGCCGGTACGACCGGGCGCTCGAGTCCGCCCGGCAGGCCGGTGCCGAGGCCGGCGCGCAGCGGTTCGGCAACTGGGCCCTTGCCGAGCTCGTCGAGGCGGCCGTGCGCGCGGGGCAGCGCGACACGGCGCAGGAGGCGCTGCACGCGCTGTGCCGGACGACCCGTCCCTGCTCCACCGGTTGGGCCGCGGGGGTCGAGGCGCGCTGCCGGGCCCTGCTCGCCGCCGACCCGCAGGCCGATGAGCTGTACCGCACCGCCCTCGACCGGCTGCGGCAGACGGGTGTGCACGCCGAGCTGGCCCGTACGCATCTGCTGTACGGGGAGTGGCTGCGGCGCCGGCGCCGACTGGTCATGGCGCGGGAACAACTTCGGCAGGCCTACGAGATGTTCCTGCGCTTCGGCATGGACGGCTTCGCGGAGCGCAGCCGCAGTGAACTGTCGGCGGCGGGCGAGCGGACCCGTGCGCACCGGCCCGCGCCCGACGAACAACTCACCGCGCAGGAAAGGCGCGTGGCAGTCCTGGCCGCCGAAGGGGCCACCAACGCCGCTATTGCCTCACGGCTGTTCATCAGCGCCAGCACGGTGGACTACCACCTGCGCAAGGTGTTCCGGAAGCTCGATGTCACCACGCGCACCCAGCTCGCCCGGCGGCTCCCCACGTCCTAGGGTCGGCGGTCCATCGGGCCGGACCCGTAGCGGCGTTCACGGACGGCCGCGACGACCTCGGCCACCCGTGCGTCGAAGGCCGCGAGTTCCGCGGCCTCGGCCGCGTCGGCGACGAACACACGCCGCTCGCAGGGGACGCCCGCCCGCCAGATCCCTTCGACGGCCCGGGTCGCGGTGATGTCCGTCGTCGGGTCGCCGGACACGAGCACGAGGTCCGCGCGCCAACCGGGTGCGACGATCCCGCGGTCGGCGAGACGGAACACGCGTGCCGGGGCGGACGTCGCGGCGTGCAGCGCCTGAGCGGGCGTGAGGCCGCAGCGGACGAGCAGTTCGAGCTCACGGTGCAGACTCGCCCCGAACACGGTCCCCGGGTTGGGGGCGTCGGTGCCGGCCAGGATCGTGACACCCGCGTCGACCAGGCGGCCGACGTTCTCCTCCGCACGTGAGTACGGCGGCACCCCCCGCCCGCGTCCCGACGCGCCGGAGGCCAGCCGCCGCACTTGAGCGTCGCCGAGTGCCCCGGCGAGTCGCGGGTCCGCGGCCACAGCGGCCCCGCCCGGTTCGCCCAGGACGTTCTCGAGGGTCGCCAGCGTCGGGCCGACCGCGATCCCGGCGTCGGCGATCCGCTCGGCCAGGTCCCTGTCGAGTTCGCCGTCCACGGGCACATGCGCCAGGACGTCGACGCCCGCGGCGGCGACCTCGCGCATCCCGGCCACGGAGTGGATGTGCGCGACGACCACGAGCCCGCGGCGATGTGCCGCCCCGGTCAATGCGGTGATCGTCTCCAGGCCCAGGGACGGAGCCGCCCACGGACCCGCGGCGCCCGAGGGGCCGAAGATCTTCAGGTGGTCCGAGCCCTCGGCGACCCGGTCCGCGACGAACTGCTCGGCCTCCTCCGGGCCGGTCAGGGTCGGGAACGGGTCGTACATCATCGAGGGGTGCCCGCCCGGCGCGGTGGCGCCGATGCCCGCGGAGCGCACGTCGGCCACGTCCGGCCGGGCGCCGGCCTGCTGCTTGGCCGCGGCCATCACGTCGGCCTGGCTGAACATGTCCAGCGCGGTGGTCACACCGAAGGTCAGCCCCTGCGCCAGAGCGCCCGGCACCAGGTGGATGTGCGAGTCGATCAGCCCGGGCAGGACGGTGCCGCCCTTGGCGTCGATCACCTCGTCGCCGTCCCGGGCGGCGGGGCCGGTGGCGCAGTCGGTGATGACACCGTCGGCGAACCGGACGGACGTCCAGTCCCGCAGCCGGGTGCCGTCGAACACTCTCGCGTTGACGATCGCCGTTGCCTTGGGCACGAGCCCCTCCCGGACGGATGCGCTTGACGGTCAGGGGCGGGACGCTAGGGCGTCACGCAACGTGAGGTCAACTTTCCTCGGCCGTCCGCCGGCCCATCGGGCCGGCGCTCAGTGGCGGTACGCGGCTGTCGCGATCTCGGCGAAGGACCGGATCAACGGATTGGTGTCGCCTTCGTTCCACACCGCGACCACCCGGCTCGGCACCATGTCGGTCAGCGGCACCACGGCCAGCTCCGCGGGCAGGTCGTGTCCGAGCGGGGCGAGGCCGACCGTGCCGTTCCAGAGGACGGCTTGGAGGCATTCCTGGACGGCGCGCACAACGGGGCCCCGGCGGGGCCTGCCGCCGTTCCAGTACGCCTGCCAGAGGGGGTCGGTGCCCTGCGGGAACTGGAACCAGCGGCGGTCGCCCAGTTCCGCCAGCCGCAGCTCGGTGCGGCCGGCCAGCGGGTCGTCGGCGCGCAGGACCACGCCGACCGGATCCGCCCGCAGCGTACGCACCGTCAGGGCGCTCTCGTCGAAGGGCGCCCGGGTCAGGGCGATGTCGACCAGCCCGGCGCGCAGCCCGCACGTCGGGTCGGTCAGATCGGTGTCGCGGATGCGGATGTCGACGCCGGGGTGCCGCTGCCGGTAGGCGGCCGCCAGCCTGGTCATCCCCGGGTCGGTGCCGTCGCCCAGAATGCCGACGGTGACGGTGGCGACGCCGGCGGCCGCGCTCACGCGGACGCGGAGACGGTCGGCATGCTCCAGCAGGGCGCGCGCCTCGTCGAGCAGCACCGTGCCCACCGCGGTGAGCGTGACGCCGGCCGGCGAGCGGACGAAGAGCGGGGCCCCGACCTCGGCCTCCAACCGCTTGATCGCCCGGCTCAGCGGCGGCTGGCTCATGTGCAGTCGGGTGGCGGCCCGGCCGAAGTGGAGTTCCTCGGCGACCGTCACGAAGTAGCGCAGGGTACGAAGCTCCACGCTGGGATGATACCCACGAGGTATCGCAATCGCGGGACAGGTCTTGGACACCGGCAGGGTCTCGGCGGTGCACTCGTGGGCATGGCGCGAGAGGCCAACGTCGACGCGATGAGCCGCTACGCGACCGAACCTGCCTGAAGCCCGGCCGCGAACGGAGAACATGGACATCGCCTACTGGATCGTGGCGGGACTGCTCGCCTCGTTCTACCTCTACGCCGGCACCCTGAAGGTGCTCCGCGACCGCGATCGGCTCCGGCCCATGATGGCCTGGGTCGACCGCGTGCCCCTGCCCGTCGTCAGGACGCTCGGAACGCTCGAAGTACTCGGCGCGGCCGGCCTGGTCCTGCCGCCCCTGACCGGCATCGCGCCGTTCCTGGCAGGGGTCGCGGCCATCGGTTTCGTCCTCCTGCAGGCCGGTGCGATCGCCGTCCACCTGACGGGCGAGGACCGCCGGATCGCCCTCAACCTCGGGCTCACGGCCACCGCGGCCGTGGCCGTCTGGCTGTCGACCACGCTGTGATCGCACCAGAAGGACGTGCTTGACCGGGCAAGGACTTACCCGTACTTTCAATTCGCAAGCACACAGGGGACATCGCCGCAGGGTGGAGTACGGATCGCGGCGCGACACCGAGGTCGCCGATAAGGAGCCGCACGTCCGCGGCAACCGCTTCACCACCGATGGAACAACCAACTCACACCGTAGACCCGGAGATTCACCCTGCAGAACATCGAGCATCCGCTTGTGGTGGCCTACCTGGACGCTGTGGCACGCGAGGCCGCAGACCTGGTACCGGAGCGCCGCACCGCGCTGCTTGCCGATCTGACAGAGCGCCTGCAGATGGCTCTCGCCGAGCGTCCGGCCCGCAGTGACGCCGAGGTGGAGGCCGTGCTGGATCGCCTCGGCGACCCCCGCACCGTCGTGGCCGCGGCCCGGGACGGCGAGACGATCGCGCCGCCGCCCGTTACGTGGCACAGCCTCGCACCATTGATCTTGCTGCCGCTCGGTGGGCTACTTCTGGCCGTCACCCCCCTCCTGGGCGGCATCGTCATGATCGCGAGCGTCGTGCTGCTGTGGGGGGCACCTCATTGGGGCCGGCGCGACAAGATCATCGGCACTGCGGCGGCGCTTCTGGTCCCCGTGGGCGTCGCGTTCGTCGGCCTGGCCTTCGCTGCGACCGGGGGCCTCACCGAGCCGGTTCTGATCACCCTTGTCGCCGCCATAGCGCTTGTTGCGGCAGCCGCATCGCTGTACCTCTTCCGGGCCGGTCGCCGCATGCCGGTATAGCGGCGAGGGTTCTGGCCCTGTCGGCCCGGCACACCGGACACTTTTTGATTTCAATGGCAATAAGGTTCCGCGGGAATTCCCGGACGACCGGGGACGCGAGGGCATCTCTCCGAGAGATCGGGGCAATCGCGAAATTGCGTTGGACACCCGCCGGTGCACGGAGTGATTCTGTTCATCGGAATAGCTGGTCAAAACCGGGAACGAGGAGACACTGCCGTGACCACACCGAACGAGTCCACTCGCGGGTCGATCAACCAGGCACCGCATCTCGACTATTACCCGCACTGGCTCGACAACCTTGCCGACGACGTCATTCTTCAGGGCAATTTCGCCAATGGCGAAGTTCTCGGCAAGGAAAAGGTGGCAAAGCTGCTGGGCTTCGCGCGGAGCATCTACGCTTTCCAGGACTTCCGCTTCTACGGCCCGCGCGGCGAACTCTTCCTGGAGGACTACCGCTCCAGCATCCGCGGCAGCGAGGACTACCGCCCTGGCGGAATCGAAATCTACAACTTCGTCGTCGTGTATTTCAACGAGGCGGGCGAGACCAGTCAGCTCGTCATGAACCACCGGCCGCAGTCGGCCGCCCTGCTGTTCTCGTCCTTGCTGGCGAAGCACTTCGGTGACGAGTTCGGGCCGGACCTGTTCTACCAGGGCGACGTCGGTCAGCGGCTGCTCGATCACGACCTGTCCCGCGGTCAGTGGCCGCCGGCGTCGCCCCGTTGACCGTGCCGAATCGCTGACCGTGCCCCTCGGAGTCGGTCTCCGAGGGGCATGTCTCCCTTCCCGGGAGACGGTCATTCGGCGATGGGGTAGCGCGGCGGCGGGGAGCCTTCGATGGTGACCCACTGGAGTTCCGTGAACTCCTGCATGCCGGCGCGCCCACCGGACTTTCCGTAGCCGCTGCCCTTGACCCCGCCGAAGGGCATCTGGGGTTCGTCGTCGAGGGTCGTGCCGTTGATGTGGCACATGCCGGCGTCGATGCGCTTCGCGAGGTCCAGCGCGAGGGGGATGTCGCGGGTGAAAATGGCCGCGGAAAGCCCGTAGTCGCTGTCGTTGGCCATGCGCACGGCCTCCTCCGGTCCGTCGGCGACGGCGACTCCGACGATCGGCCCGAAGGACTCCTCACGCCAGACCCGCATGGCCGGCGTGACATCGGCCAGTACGGTGGGTGCGTAGCAGGCACCGTCAGCCGTGCCGCCCGTCAGCAGCCGTGCGCCACCCGCCACGGCGTCGTGGACCATGTCGGACAGCCGCCTGATGCTGTCCGGTCCGACGAGGGGGCCGAGCACCGTGCGCGGATCGCGACCGTCGCCGTAGGTGAGGATGACGGCGAGGGCGGTCAGGCGCCGCGTGAACTCATCGGCGACGGTGCGGTCGACGATGATGCGTTCGGTGGTGATGCAGCCCTGGCCGGAGTTGGCGAACGAGCCGAAGGCGACGGCGCTGACCGCCTGGTCGAGGTCGGCGTCGGCGAGGACCAGAACGGGCGCCTTGCCACCGAGTTCGAGGATGACCCGCTTGAGGTGCGCGGCGGCCTTCTCCGCGATGATGCGGCCCACCCGGGACGACCCGGTGAAGTGCACGCGCCGTACGGCCGGGTGGGCGATCAGGGCGTCCACGACGGCGGGGCCGTCCTGAGGGGCATTGGTGACGAGGTTGTACACCCCGTCCGGAGGCCCGGCCTCGGTGATGCACTCGGCGATCAGACCGTGGGTGCGCGGAGTCTGCTCCGCCGCCTTCATCACCACGGTGTTGCCCGCGGCCAGCGCATGGGGAACCGAGCTGCCGACCAGCAGTGCCGGCGCGTTCCACGGGACGATGCAGGCCACCACGCCGGCGGGCTTCCTGATCGCGATCGAGGTACGACCCGGCATGTCGGAGGGGATGATCTCGCCGGTGAGGGTCTCATGGACGGCGCCCGCCGCGTAGCGGAAGTTGTCGGCGAGGACCGTGGTGTTGAAGTGGCCCCAGCCGGCGGGGCCGCCCATCTCGGCGGTGATCGCCCGGGAGATCTCGTCCGATCGGGCCTCGATCGTCTCGGCCGCCGTCCACAGGATGCGGCGGCGCTCGCCCGGTGCCAGCGCCGCCCAGGCGGGAAAGGCCCGCTCGGCGGCATCGACCGCGAGCACGACGTCCTCGGGAGCAGCCGCCGCGGCCTGGGAGGCGACATGGCCGGTGAACGGGTCGCGTGCCGTGTAAGTACGCGCGTGGGAAGCGTGCTGCCACATGCCGTCGATCAGCAGGTGCTGGAAGGTGTTCTCAGTGGTGAGCGTCATGGGTGGTTCTCCGTGCTCGGGGGCGTCGTGGCGTACGTGGGCCGCGGCGCCCGAAGGTGGGGTGGGGGCCGTGGTCTCCGGCCGGTGCGTGGTGCGACGGGCCGGAGCCGTCAGGAGCGCAGCAGTTCGGCGGCCCGTTCCGCGATGGCGCAGACAGTGGCGTTGGTGTTGGCCGAGGGGATGGACGGGATGACCGAGGCGTCGGCGATCCGCAGACGCTCGACACCCCGCACGCGCAGCCTGTCGTCGACGACAGCCCGCGGATCGACACCCATCCGGCAGGTGCCCACGGGGTGGTTGTAGGTGGTCAGGGTGGTGAGCACGAACCGCCGCAGATCGACGTCGTCCGTCACCCTCGGCCCCGGCTGCACTTCACGCTCACGCCATTCGCCGAGCGCACGCGCCTCGCCGATCTCACGTGCCAGGCGCAGTCCCCGGACGACCGCTTCCAAGTCCCGGTCGTCGCCGAAGTAGTTGGGGTTCACCAAGGGCCGTACCCCCGGATCCGCGCTCGCCAGCCGGACGGTGCCCCGGCTCAGCGGCAGCATCGGGGCGACGGCGATCGTGTAGCCCCGCCCCGTTTCGGGCACGTCGGCATCCGGGATGTGGCCCGGAACGTCGATGAAGAGTATCTGCAGGTCGGGTCCGTCGAGCCCCGGCCGGCTGCGCACCAGGCCGAACGCCTCGCCGTGATTGTTCATCGCCGCCGGGACACGACGTGCCGCCTGGTAGACGACGTCGGACATCGGGTGGTCGTGCAGGTTCTCCCCCACATCCGGCAGGTCCACCGCGACGTCGACGCCCGCCTGCCGCAGCTGCCGTGCCGGGCCGACCCCGGAGAGCATCAGCAACTGCGGCGACCCGACGCTGCCGGCCGCGAGGACCACCTCGCCCGTACAGCCGACCGAGACGGTGTCGCCCCCGGTGTTGTACTCCACTCCCGTGCACCGGCCGCCGCTGATCCGCAACCGGTGGACCAGTGCCTGGGTCACCACCGTCAGATTGCGCCGGTCCATCGCGGGCGCCAGATAGGCATCAGCCGCGCTCTGCCGTTTTCCGTCGACGATGTTCAGATCGGACCAGCCGAACCCCTCCTCCGCTCCCCCGCTGATGTCGGCCGCGCGGAGATGGCCGGACTCCGCCGCCGCCTCCAGCATGGCCGCCACGACCGGGTTCGGAGGATCAGGGGGTCCCACCCTCAAGGGCCCGCAGGTGCCGCGCAGTTCAGGATCCCGTCCGACCGTGCTCTCGCTCCGCATGAAGTAGGGCAGCAGGTCCTCGAACCCCCATTCCGTGAGGCCCGCCTTCGCCCACGCGTCGTAGCTGCTGCGATGGCCCCGGACGTAGTTCATCGCGTTGATGGCCGACCCACCGCCGAGCACCCGCCCGTTCCCGATGGGGATCCTCGTGCCGGTGGTCCGCTGCGGGACCGTCACATCCCCCCAGTTCGCGGACGTCTGGAGCAGCGTCGGCCACGCCGGAGGCGCGGACTTGGCAGCCGGGGTACGCGCCAGGCCCGCTTCCAGCAGCAGGACCCGCGAGCCGTCGTCCTCGGACAACCGCGCGGCGATCACACAGCCGGCCGTCCCTCCGCCGACAACGATGTAGTCGAACCCGTCGGTCGTGGTTGGCATGGTCTCTCCCACCGTCGAAATCCCCCGTCAGGGATGTCTGGGCACTCACGTGCGCTCCTACCGGGGTAACGCGAAAGAGAGGGCGGCAGGACTTTCGTTCCGCTCAGCGAAACGGGACGGTGAGTGCCCCCCGGCGGCGCGGCAGGGCAGTGAGCAGGGCTCGCGCGGGTTCTTTCAGTGCTCCAGGCGGCGCAGGTCGGAGAGGATCAGCGCGATGGTCCGGTCCAGGGGGCGTTTGAAGGGTTCCAGGTCCACGCCCCTGGGCTCGGCGAGGGTGAGAATCGCCGTGTCGCCGCAGGGAACGGTCACGGGCGTGGCGATGCAGTCGATGTCCGGGTGTGCCTCTCCGTACTCGGCCGCCAGTTGTCCCCGCTCCAGGGCGCGCCAGACGGCCGAGGCCGGATGCTCGGCGGAGCGTCGCTGCTCGGGGGCGGTCACGGCGCCGTGTACCCGAGCTCCGTAGGCCCGGGAGAGCGCGTTGAGCGGCTGTCCCGGGGCATGCACGTACAGGAACAGGGTCGCCCCCGTGGCGCGGCTCAGGGCATGCATGCGAACGTGCGCCACACCTGCCAGGTCGGCTCGGTAGGGAACTTGCGACAGGTCGCCCAGCCCCGCGCCCAGGGCCCATGCGTGGTCGCGACGGCTCACGACACCCTCGCGGGCCAGCTGCTCCAGGATCCGGTGTGCCGTCGTCTTGGGCAGGCCCACCGCCGCCGCCAGACTCGTGACGCCCATCGGACGCCGGGCCTGGACGAGGACCCGGATGAGCGCGAACGCACTGCGCACGACGCCGTCGTTCTGGCCCGCGCGTCCTGATGCCGGGACGCGCTCCGAGGCGAAGTCGTCCATCATCGTCCGCTCTTTCCCGCGCCGGAAGGGCGCCGGCCGCACATCTCACCCTTCATCGATCGTAAGCCGGTGTCTCCCCTCTCGCGTTCCGCTCCGGTTGGCCGGCGACACGAGGGGGACACTCAACGAAGTCACCTTGGAGCACTGGGTAACACGGCCCCAGGTACGTTCACCCTCGGTCACAGCGCTAACTTTTTCCCTTCGCCGCACATGAGCGACGTGCATACGAAGGGGCGAGGATGAGCGTGATCGGGGTCTGGGTCGTCGGCGTCGTGACGGACGATGCGATCGCGGAAGCGCGTCGCCGGTTCCCCGTCGCGGCACGCGCCCACGGCATCTGGCCGGAACCGTTCGACGACCAGAGCCAGTGGTACGAGCGTCTCGGGCCTGTGGGGACGTTCGAGGTGACACCTGGGCAGCCGTCGCGCGCCAACGAGATCGCGCTCTTCGCCCACGCGGTCGACGAGGTCCGCAACAGCGCGCCAGAGGTGGACGCGTTCCAGGACCATCTGCTGCACACGGCCCCGCAACAGGAGGGTGAGGACATGTTCTGCGCCGCCGTACCCAGGAGTGACGGAGCGGCGGCGCTCATGTGGGCGCTCGGCCTCGACGCGACGCTCCGACTTCCCGGCTGCTGCGGACAGTTCCTGCTCGATGCCGCCCAGGTACGGGCCGCGCTTCCCGCAGCCGAGCAGGCGCTCGTCGTTCAACTGCCGCGCAGGGCCGACGTGGCCGCCCGGGTCCGGCTGTGGCTGGACGAGATGGCGGACGACCCGAATCGCGACATCGACGAGCTCATCGACGGCCCGCTGCGGGTGCTGCGTCACGCGGCGCGCACGGGATCAGGCGCCGTCGGGCTCACACTCTGCTACTGACGGCAACTCCTGGGGGCCGCGCCCCGCCGGCAGGATCCCGCTACCGCTTCCCGACGCCGTACGTCAGGTGGGTCACCCGGGTCGAGGCGTCCGCGCGGGTCTGGTCGAGGGTGAACCGGGCCGGGTCCACGTGGTCGAACAGGCGGATGCCGGTGCCGAACAGCACGGGTGCGAGGGTGATCGAGAACTCGTCGACCAGGCCGCTGTCCAGATACTGCTGGATCGTCTCGGCGCCGCCGGCGATGCGGACGTCGCGGTCACCGGCGGCCTCGCGAGCCCGGTCCAGTGCGCTGGAGATGCCGTCGTTGACGAAGTGGAACGTCGTGCCGCCCGGCCGCTCCCACGGGGCGCGCTCGGTGCGGGTGACGACGAACACCGGGGTGTGGAAAGGGGCTTCTTCCGGCCATGCCCGCTCGCCGGCGTCGAACATGCGCTTGCCCATGACGCTCGCGCCGGTGCGCTCGTACGTCGCGCGGACGATGTCGTTGTCGAGTCCTTCCTCGCCGCCCTCGCCGAGCTTGAGGTTCTCCCGGAACCACCGCTGCGGGAACACCCACGCCTGCAGCTCCGACCACTTGGCCATCCAGCGCTGGACCCCGGGGTCGCTGCTGCCCCCGGGCGCGAAGACGTCCTCGACGGGTACGGGCTCCGGCGCCACGAAGCCGTCGATCGACATCGTCACGCTGAAGAACACCTTCCCGGCCATCAGCCCACCGCCTTCCTCGTGAGCTCGTCGACGTAGGCCGCCAGGTTGCGCAGCGTCTGCTCGCCGCCCTCGACCGCGTGGTACTTCTCCGCCGCCTCGTCGCGCAGTTCCTTCGTGGGGAACACCGTGCGCATCACGATCCGGGTCTCCTCCCCCGCCGGCTCGAACGTCAGGACCGACTCGAAGGCGTCGGGGTCGTCGCGGGACTCGCCGTGCACCAGCGCGATCCGCTCCGGCGGGACGATCTCGGTCCAGGTGATCCACTCCTGGTAGTCGGTCCCGTCCGGCCCGTGCATCACGAAGGCCCAGACCCCGCCCGCGCGGAACTCGAAGGACCGCGTCGTGGTGGTGAAGCCGTCCGGTCCCCACCACCGCGACAGGTACCGGACTTCCGTGAACGCCTGGAACACCAGCTCCCGTGGGGCGCCGATCGCCCGGGAGATCACGATCTCGCGGTCCGCGGTCGTACGGCCGGGTTCGCCGTCACTGCTGGTCGTCGTCATCCGGTGGTTCCTCCTGCCGTTCCTGCTCCAGGTCTCGCACGAACGCGTCCAGCCGGTCGAAGGTCCCGTTCCAGAACTCCTCGAAGCCGCCCACCCACTCGTGAACCGGCCGCAGCCCCCGGGCGTCCAGCCCGTACAGCCGCCGCTTGCCCGCCTCGCGAACGCGCACCAGGCCGACCTCGCGGAGCACCCGCAGGTGCTTGGACGCCTGCGGCTGGCTCATCCCGAGGTCCCGTGCCAGTGCGGTCACGGGTCGCTCGCCGGCCCGCAGCAGCATGAGGATCTCGCGCCGCTGCGGCTCGGCGATCGCGTTGAACGTGTCCGAGGTCGTCGCCGCTCGTGCCATGGCACCATCATATGCCTATATCGGAATGCGTCAATGCACACGCGGCGCCCGCCCGGCTCCGGCCGGTCACGGCTCACACAGCTCACCCTGCGGCGGGTACGGCTGCAGCGACGCCCCTCCTCGACTCAGCCGAGCCAGTCGCGCCAGCGGGGGTGCGGCATGACGCACTGACCTGACTCATAGGCCCGCCGGCGGGCGAGGTCGGCCACTTCCCATCCGTCCGCACCTTCCCGTCCGCGCCGGGCATGGGTTTCCCGTCGCCACCGCGCACGGTGGCATACCCGTAGGCGCAGTCGGGGTGCACGGTCTCGGTGCCGTACCAGCCGAGGGTCACGACGAGGGCGAAGCCGGCGACAGCGAGGGCGAGTTGCGCCGGGCCGCGGGTCAGGAAGGGGATCATCCGCCGACCGCACAGTGGGCCGCCGGGTGCGGATTCGACTACGCCGGGACCAGGCCGGACCGGCCGCGACGGCCCGCATCGGCGAAGGGGGAGGCGCGGCCGCGGTGGCGACGGAGCCACGGGCGCGCGCCAATGATCCACAATCCGCTCGACATGAGCGCTCCTGTCAGGGACGACGACGGTGCGCGGAAGCGCCGACCGAGTGGCGAAGCGTCACGAGCGTGCGGCAGAGCGTCACCCCTGTCAAGGTGCTATCCAGCATTTCGTTGGATTCAATTCGCGGATGACGGCGATCTTTTGACGGTTCACCAAAAAGATTTTGATGACTCCGTCCAAAGCTCTGGACACCACTGGGGACCCCGGTTAGCGTTCCAGCCGATCGACACGATGTTTCGTCGATGTAACGCCAGTGCGGCCTTGCAACCCACCCGCCCCGCTCGCCGGGGCCGTATGCGACGCGTCCTCACCGCCGACGAGAAGCCGACCTCCCACCCGCCCGCGAGCGGCGGCTTTCCCCCCGCACAGATGTCCCGCACTCCGCAGCACCCCGCCCCGGCGGGGGTTCCCGGCCGCGGCATGCCGCCGTGGCCGTAACCGCAGCAGAAAGGGAAGCCCCATGAAGATCCGTTCCTACCTTGTTGCAGCCTCGTTGGTGGCCTCGGGCGGGCTGGTCACGATTGCGGCGCCCGCGCAGGCGGCGCTCACGACCACCTGTGTCGGAGAGGGCGGGGCCGTCACCGTGAACGGCACCCTCGTGGTGCCGGCCGGCGCGTCCTGCACGCTGACCGGTACGAAGGTCAAGGGCGCGGTGACCATCGAGGCCGGCGCCGACCTCGTGGCGAAGGGCGTCACCTTCAGCAGCACTGTCGCCGTAGGGAACAACGCCTACCTGGACATCACCGACAGCAGCGTCAAGGGCGCGGTGACCGAGCAGGGCGCCTTCGGCGTGCACGTGCAGAACACCGCGGCGAGCGGCGGCATTTCGGCCGTCGACGGCTTCCTGTACAGCGTCGACTCCACGGTCAGGGGAGACGTCAGAGCCTCCTCGGGCGAGCTGTACATCTCGGGCACCACCGTCTCCGGCGCCGTCGCCGGCGACGCGAACCTCTACACCGACGTCTACGACACCACGGTCGGCAAGACGCTCACCGTGAGCGGCAACACGCTCGGCGGTGTCCTGTGCGCCAGCGAGGTCGAGGGCGACACGGTCTACCAGAACAACTCCGACAACCTGCAGCTCGGCGGCGACGGCCCGCTCAGCTCCTGCGCGGGGGCGACCTACCTCGGCGGCGACCTCGCGGTCACCGGCAACAACGCGAACGCGGTCCTGGACAACACCATCGTCCGCGGCAAGCTCACCGCCAGCGACAACAGCCCCGCACTCCAGGTGGGCCCGCTGGCCCGCGTGCGCGGCGGCATCACCGCGACCACCACCGCCCCCGCGACGTCGCTCGCCCGGGCCGCCAAGGCCGCCTCGCAGGACCGCGGCGCCGACCTCGCCGCGAAGGTGGCCGAGCGTACCGCGCAGGCGGAGGCCGCAGCGGCCGCCGCGGGCACCGGGCTGTGATCCCGGCCCGGCCACGGGCGACAAGCGCTCCGCACCGCCAGCACCGCGCACCTCGCACCGCACTCTTCTTCGCCGCATCCACCAAGGAGTGACCGTGGGCCACCTGGACAAATCCTTCGACCGCAGAGACTTCCTGCGGGCCACCGCCGGTGCCACCGTGGCGGTCGCCGCCGCCTCCGTGGTCGGCGCCGCGACGGCGACTTCCGCCTCCGCCGCGCCCAGCATCCTGTCCATCCCGAAGGACCGCATCTCCCTGCAGCTCTACAGCGTCCGTGACAAGGTCACGTCGCTCGGCTTCCGGGTCGTCCTGGAGGAGATGGCACGCATCGGCTACAAGGAGATCGAGTTCGCGGGCTACACCCAGAACACCTCGATCCTCGGCCGGCAGATCACGCTCCAGGAGATCCGGAAGCTGCTCGACGACAACGGCCTGAAGGCGATCGGCAGTCACGTCGGCATCGGGGACTTCCGCTCCAACCTCCAGGGCCAGCTCGACGCGGCGCAGATCCTGGGCATGCCGCACGTCGGTACCGCCAACGCGCCGTCGAACTCCAACACGGTCTCCGGCTACCTCGCCGCCGCGGAGGAGTTCAACACCTGGGGCCAGGCGGCCGCCGCCCGCGGTCTGAAGCTGTACCAGCACAACCACGCCGGCGAGTTCGCCTTCGCCACCGACCAGCCGTCGGTCCGGCTGTACGACGTCTTCCTGCGCAACACCGACCCGCGCTACGTCTACTTGGAGATGGACGTGTACTGGGCGTATGTCGGGCAGCACCGCTGGCCGGGCTTCGACCCCGCGGCCTACGTGCGCAACCAGCCCTACCGCTACCCGCTGTTCCACATGAAGGACGGCGCCGCCAACTCGAGCGCGGACGGCTACTCCATCGTCGAGTTCGGCGCCGGCGTCCTGCCCTACCAGCAGTTCATCCGGGACATCGGTGCCCGCGGCAGCCACGTCGGCATCTGGGAGCAGGACACCGCGCCCAACACCCAGCCGAACCCGCCGGGTTCGTTCGGCGCCGCGCAGCGCAGCTTCACGGCGCTGAAGCAGCTGCTGGCCTGATCGCAGGCACCCCACCGGGCCCGGCCCGCCGTTGGCGTACCGCTGCCACGGCGCAACCGGCGGGCCGGCCCGGCTGCGCACCTCCTGACCGGAACAGACCAAGGAGACGCATCACTGTGTACCGTACCCTGAGAGGCCTCATGGCCGGGGTGCTCCTCGCATCGCTGCCCATGCTGAGCGGTCTCGCCTTAGCACCGGCCGCGCAGGCGCACCCGGACGACGCCCACGCGACCGCGGCCGCCGACCCCGCCGTGGACTGGTCGAACTACGAGAAGGTCACGCTCAGCAAGAACACCGGCGAGCCGATCGACCTCGCCGTGCTGCCCGATCTGCGCGTCCTGCACACCGCCCGCAACGGCGATCTGCGGATGACCGACCCCGGCACCGGCATCACCAAGGTCGTGAACCACCTCGACGTCTACCAGAACTCAGAGATGGGTCTGCAGACCGTCACCCTCGACCCGGACTTCGCCACCAACCACTGGGTCTACCTCTACTACTCGCCGCCGCTGAGCACTCCCACCGGTTCGGCCCCCGAGCGGCTGCCGGCCGGGCAGACCGACGCGTACTGGAAGCAGTGGGAGGGCTACGACGCCCTCACCCGCTTCAAGTGGACGGGCGACCAGCTCGATCTGTCCACCGCCCAGGAGATCATCCGCGTCACCACCAACCGCGGTCAGTGCTGCCACGTCGCCGGCGACGTCGACTTCGACGCGCAGGGCAACCTCTACCTGTCCACCGGCGGCAACACGCCCGCGTCCGGTCCGAACGTGAACGGCTACACGCCGATCAACGACGCGGCCACCTACAACCCCGGCCTCGACGAGCGCCGCGGCTCCGGCAACACCAACGACCTGCGCGGCAAGATCCTGCGCATCCACGTCCAGGACGACGGGAGCTACACCATCCCGTCGGGCAACCTGTTCCCGGTCGGTACGCCCAAGACCCGTCCCGAGATCTTCGTGATGGGCCTGCGCAACCCCTACCGGATGACGGTGGACAAGGCCACGGGCGCCGTGATGTGGGGCGACTACGGCCCCGACGCCGGCAACGCCGACGCCAACCGCGGGCCGATGGGCTATGTCGAGTGGGACACCACCACGACGGCCATGAACAGCGGCTGGCCGTTCTGCACCGGTGACAACACCCGTCCCTACAGGGACTTCGACTTCGCCACCCTCACTCCCGGCCCCGCCTTCGACTGCGCCGCGCCGGTCAACGACTCCCGCTGGAACACCGGCCTCACCGATCTGCCCCCGGCGAGGGCGGCCACCTTGTGGTACGGCGACCGCGACACCGACCAGCCCTGGCCTGAACTGACCGCCTTCCGCGGTCCCGGCGGCCCCGGCGGCCAGGCCCCGATGGGCGGCCCGGTCTACCACTACGACGCGTCCAATCCGGCTCCGGGCAAGTTCCCCGCGTATTGGGACGGCAAGGCGTTCTTCGGGGAGTTCTCCCAGGACTATGTCGCCGCCCTGACCCTGGCCGGCCCGGACGGACCGGTCACCAAGCTGGAGAACGTCCTGCCCAACAGCGAACGTGCCGGCAACGGCATCCCGCCGTGGGACAACCCGATGGACCTGGAGTTCGGCCCCGACGGCGCGCTCTACGTCCTCGACTACGGCGACGGCTTCTTCCGGCAGAACCCGGACGCGGGCCTCTACCGGATCGACTACGCGGAGGGCAACAAGGCCCCCACCGCGGTGATCAGCGCCAGTCCCTCCTCGGGCCAGGCACCGCTGACCGTCTCCTTCAGCGCCACCGGCTCCAGCGACCCGGAAGGCTCCGCCCTCACCTACCAGTGGGACCTCGACGGCAACGGCACGTTCGAGACCACCGGCCCGACGGCCAGCCGCACGTATCCCGACAACGGCCAGCTCCAGGCCCGCCTCAAGGTCACCGACCCCGAGGGCAAGACCGGCCTGACCAGCAAGCAGATCACCGTGGGCAACACCGCTCCGACGGTGGCGTTCACCTCCCCGCCCAACGGCGGCTTCTTCACCTGGGGCGACGTGGTGCCGTACGCCACCCGGATCGACGATCCGGAGGACGGCACCAACATCGACTGCACCAAGGCCGCCTGGACCCTCGGCCTCGGCCACAACCAGCACGGCCACCCGGTCAGCAGCGGGACCGGCTGCTCGGGGGCGATCACCACCCCGACCGACGCCGGCCACGGTGACACGGAGAACGTCTTCGGCGTCCTCGGTCTCACCTACACCGACCGCGGCGCCGGCAGTGTGCCCCCGGCCACCAGCGACGCCCAGGTCGTCCTCAACCCCGCTCTCATGCAGGGCGAGCACTACGACTCGGCCCAGGGCGTCACGATCACCGATGACACCACCGCCTCCGGACAGCGCAAGCTGACCGCCTTCGACGCCGGCGACTGGATCGGCTACGACCCGGTGTCCTTCGCCGGCATCACCGGGGTGCAGACCCGTGCCACCGGCGCCGGAACGCTGTCGCTGCGCTGGGGCACGCCCAGGTCCGACCCGTTCGCCACGATCACGGTCCCGGCGGGCGACGGCTGGCAGACCGTCAACACGGCGCTGGGTTCGGCTCCCACCGGCACCGGGCAGCTCTACGTCACCTCCTCGGGCGGCGTCGACGTGGACTCCTTCACCTTCCAGGGGTCCGGTGTCGCCGACAGGACCCCGCCGACGGTGACGGCCACCCTCAACCCGGCACAGCCCAACGGCAGCAACGGCTGGTACACCGGCAATGTGTCGCTGAGCGTCAACGCCACCGACAACGGGGCCATCAAGAGCCGGGAGTACTCGCTCAACGGCGGAACGACCTGGCTGAGCGCGAACAGCGCGGTCACCCTCTCCACGGAGGGCATGAGTTCCATCCGGTACCGCGCGACGGACACGGCCAACAACGTCTCCGCCGTGGGCACCGTCGCCGTCCGGATCGACAAGACCGGACCCGCGGTGACGGTCACCGGGGTGACGGCCGACACCGCCTACGGGGACTCCCAGCGTCCGACGCCGGTGGTCACGGTCACGGACGCCGTCTCCGGAGGGCCGACCGCGACCGCGCAGCTGGACGGTACGGCGGTCACCCCGGGGCAGCCCCTGCTGCTGTGGCGGTTGCCGGTGGGCGGCCACGACCTGGTGGTCACGGGTCGTGACGCGGCGGGCAACACCACCACGCGCACCGTGCACTTCACCACCACCACCTCCTTCGACGAGCTGGACACCCTGATCACCCAGCTGCGCGCGGAGAACCGGCTGACCGAGCAGGGCCGGCAGCGCCTGACGGTCCGGCTCGACCAGGCCCGGGCGCACGCCGACGCGGGGCGCACCAACCAGGCGGCCGCCGTCCTGGACCAGGTCGCCCAACTGGCCGCGGACACCAAGCTGGTGACCGACGCGACCGCGCGGACCGCGCTGGCCCGCGATGCCCTCGCCGTGAAGGGAGGCCTGGCCGGCTGATGCGAGGAGTGCTGCCCGTCCGCCGCACGGCGGCGGGCAGCACCCTGCCGGTGGCTCCAGGGCTCACCAGCGGCCGTCGCGGAACGTCGGCCGCCCGCCCTGGAGTCCGTCCACGTACCCGGCACCCCCGAACTCAAAATCTCCTCGCGTAACTTTGCGACCCACTGATGCTTTCTTCGTTTCGAATTTAACTTTCGACAATTCGCGTGAAAGCCATTGACGCTTGTGAATCAACGCCCCTAACGTTTTGTCACACATTCGGCCGATACCCAGGAAGTGAGCCCGTGAGCATCCAGTACCGCGTGCTGAGCCTGTTGCGCGACCTCGGGCCGCTGTCGCGCGCACAGCTGTCCGACGAGCTGGAAGTGGCGAGGCCGAGGCTGCTGGCTGAACTCGACCGCCTGATCGCCGCCGGAAGGGTGCTCGAGGCGGGGCGGGCCACTTCTCGCGGCGGCCGCCCCTCCACTCTCGTCCAACTCGACCCCGACATACGGTTCGCGGCGGTGGACCTCGGGGCCAGCTCGATCGACATCGAGATCACCGACGGAGGGCTGAAGCCGATCGCCTCCTATGCCGAGGCAGCCGATATCCGCAAAGGCCCCCGTGCCGTCCTGGACAGGGTCAACGAACTCCTGAACAAAATGGCGGACCAGGCCGGGTGCGCGCGGTTCAACTCCATCGGCATCGGGCTGCCGGGTCCGGTCAGTTTCAAGGAGGGGATCTCGGTCTCCCCGCCGATCATGCCGGGTTGGGACCGCTTCCCCGTCCGGGACACCCTCACCCGCGCGCACGGCTGCCCGGTCGTGGTGGACAACGACGTGAACGTGATGGCACTCGGCGAGCGGTACGCGGGGGTCGCCAAGGCCGTCGACAACCTGCTGTTCGTCAAGATCGGCAGCGGCATAGGCTGCGGGGTCCAGGTCCACGGCCAGATCTATCGCGGGTCGGAAGGGTCCGCGGGCGACATCGGCCACATTCAGGTCGAGACCGAGGGACCGGCCTGCTCGTGCGGCAAGACCGGCTGCCTGGAGGCCTTCTTCGGCGGTGTGGCCCTGGCCCGGGACGCCACCGCCGCCGCCCGCTCGGGGCAGTCGCCGGCGCTGGCCGAACGCCTCGCCGCGGAGGGCGCCCTCACCGCGGTGGACGTGGCGGAGTGCGCGGCCGGCGGGGACGTCACGTGCGTCAACCTCATCCGGGACGGCGGCCACCGGGTGGGACAGGTCCTCGCCACGCTGGTCAGCTTCATCAACCCGTCGATGATCGTGATCGGCGGCGGCGTCTCCGGGCTCGGCCACCTGCTGCTCGCCGAGATCCGCAGCGTCGTCTACAAGGGCTCGCTCCCCCTCGCGACCGGGAACCTCCAGATCGTGCTGTCGGAACTCGGCCCGCGCGCCGGGGTGGCCGGCGCGGCACTCCTGGCCAGTGAGCTCGACTTCGAGAGCCATCTCTGAGGGACAGGGCTCCACCCTGTGAGCGCCTTGAGGGCCGACTGCCGTTGGCAGCAGCGGGCTTGCGGGCGAAGAAGCTGCCGATCCTCCAGGCGAGTTCTTCGTCGGGCTCCTGTTGCACGCGATGTGAATGATCGGGTGCAGGGGCTCCCCACCGATCCCGTAGCCAGGCCGCCCGAGCAACCTCATCACAGGACCCGAGCCCCTTCACCGCCTCCGCCCGCCGTGCTGACCGATGGCACCCCCGGTCAGGCAGCCGCGATCCGTTCGCGGATCTCCACCGCCGTCTCGAGCATCTGCGGGGTACTGGTGAACCAGTCCTGCAGATTCAGATCCACGATGAGCTCGTCCGCGCCCGCCTCCTCGACCGTGTGGATGTCGTCCATGATCTGGTCGAGGGTGCCGACGAACGCCGATCGGTCAGGTCCTGCCGGACGGTCGGTGAAGGTGACGTTGCCCACCGCCACCAACTCCATCCGACTCGTGTCCCGGCCGTACCCGGACGCGATTTCCCGGATACGGTCCCAGCTCGCGCGCAGTTCCGCGGCTCCGGCGGGCCCGGTTGTGGTGAAGAACGGCAGCCAGCCGTCCGCGCGCCTGGCGATGCGCTCCACCGCCTTGGAACTCGTACCGCCGCCCACGTTGCTGACACCGCCGCCCAGCATCACGGGGATTTTCGACGCGGGCTTGGGCAGGACCGAGGCGTTGTCGATGATGACGCGGGGACTCCGGAAGGTCACCGGGTCCGGCCCCCACACGGCGTCGAAGACGTCCAGCGTCTCATCGAGGAATCTGCCCCGGTCCGCCCGGGTGGCTCCGGTGGCCCGGAGTTCGTCGGTGGACCAGCCGGCGCCCATACCCGCGATCATGCGGCCGCCGCTGATCTGGTCGATGGTGGCCAGTGCCTTCGCCAGTTGGACGGGGGCGTGGAGGGGGGCGATCAGGACGGCGGTACCGAGGCGTACCCGTTCGGTCACCACCGCCGCTGCCGTGAGGAGCGCCAGTGGGTCGGCGGCCTGCCGCGCGATCTCCGGCCACGGCGCGTCCGGCGGGGCGTAGGCGTAAGGTTCGACGGGCGTCTCCGGGAAAAGCAGCCGTTCGTTCGTCCACACACTGGCGTAACCGGCCGCTTCGGCCGTTCTGGCCGCTTCGACCACGTCGTGTCGCAGGTCGACTCCCAGCCGCTGGGGAAGACGAAGTCCGAGTTTCATGTCAAGCCTTCGATGTCGTCGTGATGGTCGTGGCAGGCACAGGACTGAGCCGAGAATCTGACATACCCCTAATTTCCGACAGGGCGCTGATTTCGGCAGTTCTTTGCCCATCTCATACAGTCTCGAACATTCACATTAATGTGAGGGTCAAGCCGTAGGCTGGGGCACATGAGAATCGGAGAGCTCGCGGAGCGGACCGGCGTATCCCGTCGGCTACTGCGCTACTACGAGGAGCAAGGGCTGATCACACCCAGTCGCGCCGACAATGGTTACCGCGAGTACGGCGAGGCGCATGTGGACAGCGTGCGGCAGATCAAGGGGCTGCTCGAAGCCGGACTGCCGACGCGCATCATTCAGGAGATCCTGCCCTGCCTGGACAAGCCGCAGACCATCTATGTCCCCTACGTGACACCGGAAATGATCGCCACGCTGCAACGCGAACAGGCCGGACTGTCCGAACGCATCGAGTTCCTGACCCGCAACAGGGACGCCATCGCCAAATACCTCGACACGGTTCTCAGCGTCACGTCGGCGCACACCGGGAGCGGTGACACACCATAAGTGGGGCGCTCGGGGTGCCGGAAGGGTGGACCGCCGTGCAGACGGTCAAGGAGACAGTGCCTGGCCGTGCAGCCAGACCCGCAGCGGGCCGACCGCCTCGAAGCCGTGCCGCACGGCGGCATCCAGGTCCGCGCCGTGCTCATAGCCGACCACGGGCAGGGCCGGGAACAGCCGGTGCACTGCGTCCAGCACCACCGGCCAGGCCCGGTCGGCGCCGCCGTCCACCGCGAAGACGTTGGAGACGCCGACCACATGACCGTTGCGGCTCGCCACCGCCCCCGCGGCCACCCGGCCGTCGGCGGAGCGCCCGGCGAGCACGGACGTGGCCGGGTCGTCGAGCAGTTCGGGCCGGAAGAGGTCCGCGTCGCCGTCCCCGTCATCCCAGGCAAGGGCCCAGGCCCGCAGCGTGTCCGGGCTGCCGACCACGTCCCAGGCGAGATCCGGGGCGGTGTGCGGCGCGCTCGCCGGGCGGTGGATCCACTGCGCCTCGAACAGCACCTTGAACCCGGCCCCCGTCAGATCGAGGTCGGCGAAACTGTCCTTGACGCACGCGCCCGGAGCGGCGGTGTCGATCCGGTCCACCAGCGCGGCGGCATCGGCCCCCCGCACCAGCGTCACCGCGTCGGGGTAGTACCGCGGCGGCCGGGACGGGACGGCCCAGGCCTGCGACCCGAACTCGCCCGCCAGGCCGTGCGATCGGCACATCGACGCGCACCATTCGGCGTTGTTGCGGGCCGCGGCCCGGGTCATGTGCTGCTGCATCGCCGTCACGGGCGCATCATGGCCCGTCCTGGCCCGGTCCGTCGAAGGGGTTTCCGTCAGCCCGTCGTGTGCCTGGACCCGCTCGCCTGTCCACTCAGGCGAGCGGTCGCCCGGAAACTTCAGGAGGTCGCGGCCGGGTGCGGGTTGCCGAGGTAGGGGAAGCGGTCGAGGGTGTCCGTGTGCGGGGTGAGGCCGGTGGGGGGCGCCTCGTTCTTGGTGAGGAAGGCGACGCGGATGTCGATGACGTCCTCGGTGAAGGTCCGGCCGTTGGGGTACGCGGCGGGTTTCGCGGGGTCGAACGTGAGCACGTCCGGCAGGATGCCGTGCTCGTCGAGCGCGGCGACCGCTTCCTCCGACGTGTAGCCGCCGGTGTGGCCGAGGAGGTGGACGAACTGGTCCGTCCACCTGGCCCGGTCGTTGACCGGCTCGCTCGCGTTGTACTCCTCCTTGGTGTCGTCGGTGTTGAAGAAGCTGCTCACCGACGGGTGTCCGGCCCGGTCCGCGTGGACGAGTTCACCGTCGCGCCGCACGCTGCACCGGCCCCAGATGTGGAGTACGGGCTTCGGAGCCAGCTCCGCGGTCGGAAGTTCGACGGCCATGGAGAAGATGTTGGCCGTGGTGTTGGAGTCGACGCCGGTCCACGGGGACTTCCCGCCCAGATGCGGGGCGGTGAAATTCTTCTTGCCGCTGGTGTCGAACAGATTCTTGATGCCGTCGAAGTCGAAGAAGAAGGGATCACTGCGGCTGCCCGCGGCCACCTTGTAGTCACCGCTGCTGACCACGTTGGCCTCCTGGCGGAAGGAGACCGCGGCGTCCGAGACGATCTTGGTGCCGACCGCCTCCGGCTTGCGGGACTCGGCGCCGGTCGCCATGAACACGCTGTAGGTCTGCGAGCCGTCCGCTCCCGGCGCGCTGAAGACCCAGCTGAAGGCGATGTCGGTCAGGTAGTCGCCGTCGTTGTCGATGTTCAGCCGGTAGACGGCGTCGGGGTGGAGGGCATCCGCGTTGGGGTTGGCATCGAGGATCAGAACGGTCCTGCTGGGATCGCCGGGGGCCGCGAAGGCGAAGAGGTCGCACAGATCGAGACGCTGGTCGCCGAGCGGCGGTCCAAGGCTGAGGCCGGTGAAGTGGTTGGACATGGGGGGTCCTTCCTCTGCTCGCACGGTGAAGGACCGCCGGGGCGCCACGGCCGTCGCGCAGATCCTGCGGTGCCCGGGCGGTGCGAAGTCACGCTAGCCCGCCGCACGAGTCCGACCGGTTATCGGACAAGCGGGAGTGGCGAACACCCCTCGAATGGGCCACGGACGGGGGCCGGGGCCATGCCCCGGGGTTCCCCGTTCCGCCCGTTACGGCTTCTCCAGCGAGACCTCGGCCGCGTACGGCACCCGGCGACGCCGGAGCGACCTGAACGTGCGCTTGATGATCTTGACCAGGCGTTCCAGCACCGCCTCGCCGACCAGGTCCATGATCAGCGATACGACGCCGCGAACGATGGGGCGCATGATCGCGCCGAGTATGTCGTCCATCCGCTCCTCCGAGGTCCGCAGCGGACGACGATACCCCCACGGCGCGGCCGGCCCCCCGGCGGACGGCCTCACCGGGAAGAGCGCTGTGCGGCGAGCGGTCCCAGGGAAACGAGCAGCGCGAGACGCTCCGCCGTCGGCGTGCCCGCCGCCGGTGAGAACAGGGCGAGGATCTGGGTGCGCTCCTCGTCGAGGAGCATCTGGCAGTCGAATTCCAGCAGGCCCACCTGGGGGTGCTGGATCCGCTTGCGCCTGTCGCGCATCACCCCCACCGCGTGCAGACGCCACAGCGCCGCGAACTCCGTACTCGCCTCCAGCAGCCGTTCGACCAGGTCCCGCGACTGCGCGTCGTCGCGGCGGACGACCGCGGCGCGCAGGTCGGCGACGAGTGCCCGGGACTCCGTCGCGTGGTCCTGGACGGGATATCCGGCCCGGACGCGGGGATCGGTGAACCAGCGGTGGACCACCGTGCCCGCGGCACCGCGCAGCCGGGTGAGATCGCCGAAGACGGCCCGTGCCAGGTCGTTCTGCACGAGCGTGACACCGAGGTCGGTCATCACCTGGGCCGGGACGTCGGCAAGGCGGTCCAGCACGGCGAGGAGGCTCGGCGCGACATGTTCGTCCGACCGCATGCGGTCCGGCGGACGGTGCCCGGCCAGCCGGAAGAGATGGTCACGCTCGTCCAGCGTCAGACGCAGTGCCCTGGTGACGGCCCGCAGCACACCCGGTGACGGCTGCGGCGCACGGTCCTGCTCGAGCCGGGTGTAGTAGTCCGTGGAGATGTCGGCCAGCCGCGCGACCTCCTCACGGCGCAGCCCGGGGGTGCGCCGGCGCCCCGTGCCGGGAAGGCCGACGTCCCCGGGGTCGAGCGCCTCCCTGCGCACCCGCAGGAAGTCGGCCAGCTCCTTGGTGTCCACCCTTCGAGTCTGCGGCACGACCGCACCGGCAGCCAGAGACTGCCGATCCCTGGTTAGGGCGACTCTGCCTGCCGGCTCCGATCAGCGGAACGCTGGTCGCCGGACCGGGAGCCGCCCGGTCGTACGACGACGGAGAAGACCCCATGAGCAAGGCAACGACCGACCGGACCTGGTTCCTCACCGGAGCGTCCCGCGGGCTGGGCGCGCACTGGGCCGAGGCGGTGCTCGCCCGCGGCGACCGGCTCGCGGCGGCCGCCCGCGACACCGCGGCGCTGGCGCCGCTGTCCGAGCGCTACGGCGACCGCTTCCTGCCGCTGCGACTCGACGTCTCCGACACCGCGGCCGTCCGCGACGCCGTACGGAGCACCGAGGCGACGTTCGGCGGGATCGACGTGCTGGTCAACAACGCGGGCCACATGCTGGTCGGCGCCGTCGAGGAGATCGAGGAGGAGCAGGCCCGGGCCCAGATGGACGTCAACTACTTCGGCGCGCTGGCCGCCACCCGGGCAGTGCTGCCCGGGATGCGCGAGCGCCGTGCGGGCCGGATCCTGCAGGTCTCCTCGTTCGGGGGCCTGGTCGCCTATCCGGCGCTCGGCATCTACCAGGCCACCAAGTGGGCCCTGGAGGCGATGAGCGAATCACTCGCCGCCGAAGTGGCCGCCTACGGCATCCACATCACCTTGATCGAGCCGCTCATGTTCCCCACCGGTCTGGCGTCCGCTTCCCCGCAGATCCCGCAGGACCCGGCATACGCCCATACCCGGCAGGCGCTCTACGCGGGGGCGGAGGCCAGTGGATTCACGCCGGGCGATCCCGCGGCGACGTCCGCGGCCCTCCTCGCGCTCGTGGACGCGCCCGAGCCGCCCCTGCGGGTCCTGTTCGGGACGGGCGGTCTGGAGGCCCTGCGCACCGAGTACGCCGGCCGGCTCGCCGGGCTGGAGCAGTGGGACCACCTCTCGCGCCTCGCACAGGGCAAGCCCAGCGGCTCGTGAGAAATCCCGCCCGATCGCGGCGGCGTTTTTCCCCTCCTCCTGAAAGGCATTGCATGTCACTCATCACCACACCGTTCGGGCCGCGGGCCACCGCGATGGAGGTGACAGCGGACGTCGACCTCACGGGACGGCGTGCGATCGTCACCGGCGGCGCTTCCGGACTCGGCGCGGAAACGGTCCGGGCCCTGGCCGCGGCCGGCGCCCGGGTCACGATCGCGACGCGTGACCCGGGCACGGCGAAAGAGATCGTCGAGATGTTCCCCCAGGTCGACGCGGTGCCGATCGACCTCGCCGACCTGGCGTCGGTGCGGGCGTTCTGCCAGACATGGGAGGGGCCCCTGGACATACTCGTCGCCAACGCCGGGATCATGATGCTGCCCACCCTTGAGCGCAATGCCCAGGGCTGGGAGATGCAGCTGGCCACCAACTACCTCGGCCATTTCGCCCTGGCCGCGGGGTTGCGACCCGCGCTGGCGGCGGCGGGCCGGTCCCGGGTCGTCGTCGTCAGCTCCGGCGCGCAGCTCCGCGCCGGTGTCGACTTCGAGGACCCCCAGTTCGAGCGGCGGCCCTACGATCCGTTCACCGCGTACGCGCAGTCCAAGGCCGCCGATGTGCTGCTGGCCGTGGGCATTTCCCGTCACTGGGGCGATGCGGGCATCGCCGCGACCTCCTGCGCCCCCGGCGCCATCCCCCGCACGAACCTCGGGCGGCACATTCCGCCCGAAGTCCTGAAGGCCATCGGCGTGATGGACGGGGACGGCAACCTGATCATCCCCGACTACGCCAAGACCCCTGAGCAGGGAGCGGCGACCACGGTGCTGCTGGCCGCGTCACCTCTCTTGGAAGGCGTGACGGGCGGCTACTTCGAGGACAACCAGGAGCAGCCGGTCGTCCCAGGCGGCCCCGAGCCCGCCACGGGCGTCGCCGAGTGGTCGGCTGACCCCGGGACGGCGGACCGCCTGTGGCATCTCGCGCTCCCCGTCGTGGAGGGCGCACTGCACTGAGGCGCCCTCGGTTCCGCCCCGCCGGCGCCTCGCGCGGGGCAGGCCGAGCGGCCCATGATCCGGCCCGACCGGCCCGCGACAGGCCGGCGCTCCCTGACGCTGCTTCCGCGACACGCAGGCCGCGGAGAACCGCCCGGGCGGATGTCCGGTCGTCACACTGGGTGCGGAGATCTCCGTCCTGTCGCGGGCCGTGCGCGTCGCGGCCGATGGCGACTCCCGGGCGGCCGCCCCAGACGACCGCAGGTCTGACGAGCCCCGCCCCCGCTGCCCGCGGCTCACCGAGGCCGGGCAGCGCCCCAAGCAGTGGACCGGCCCAGGACAGGAGTCACCATGACCACCGATCTCATTCACGCCGACGCGAGCGAACTGGCCGAGCTGATCCGGACCGGGAAGGTGTCCTCCGTCGAGGTGGTTCAGGCGCACCTCGACCGCATCGAGGCCACCAATCCGAGGATCAACGCCGTTGTCACGCTCGCCGACGGTGCACTGGAGGCCGCGAGGGCGGCGGACGAGGAACTCGCGGCGGGCGGGGACATCGGGCCGCTGCACGGCGTGCCCTTCACGGTCAAGGACGCCTACGACACCGCCGGTGTGCTCACCCAGCGCGGTTCGCCGATCTTCGCCGGGCGGATCCCGGACACGGATGCCACCGCCGTGGCGCGCTTGAAGAAGGCCGGCGGAATCCTTCTGGCGAAGACCAACCTTCCGGAGTTCTCGTACTGGGTCGAGTCCGACAACCTCCTGACGGGCAAGACGAACAACCCCTGGGACCTCAACCGCTCGGCGGGCGGTTCGAGCGGCGGGGAGTCCGCCGCCATCGCGGCCGGCATGTCGCCGCTCGGTCTTGGCAGCGACCTGTCCATCTCGGTGCGCGGTCCGGCCGCCGACACCGGCATCACGTCCCTCAAGCCGACGCACGGGCGCATCCCGATGACGGGTTTCTGGCCGCGGGCCCCGCGCCGTGACTGGCACGCCGGACCCATGGCCCGCACCGTCCGGGACGTCACGCTGGCGTATTCGCTGCTGGCCGGTCCGGACGGCGCCGACGGTTTCTCCGTGGTTCCGCGTGAGTTCGACGCCGGCCTGGGCGCGTCACCGGACCGGCCCGTACGGCTCGGCTGGCTGGTCGACTCGGGGCTCGGCCCGGTCGACGCGGAGGTCGCGGCGACCGTGCGGAAGGCCGCCGACGCCCTGCGGGGAGCTCGGGTCCGGGTCGAGGCCGTCGATATTCCGGCCCTTGAACGGGACAACCCCCTGGACCTCTTCGCGCGGCAGCACGTCATGGAGATGAAACCCGCCGTCCGCGAGGTCACCGCAGGCCACGAGGACCAGATGTTCACCTACTCCAAGACGCTGCTCGGCACACCCGACACGTCCGTGGCGGACTACGTCCGGGCCGAGCAGGGTGTCGAGCGGCTCCGGGACGGCTTCGCGGAGTACTTCCAGGAGCACGACGCGCTGCTGCTGCCGGTGACGACGATCCCCGCCCACGAACACGGGCTCGGGGACTTCGTCCTCGACGGCCGCACGGTGGGCCCCTTCCACGTGAGCTCGACGACCGTCCCGTTCAGCCTGACAGGGCTCCCCGCCCTGTCCATGCGGTTCGGCACGACCGGCGACGGCATGCCCATCGGTGTCCAACTGGTCGCCGCCTGGCACGCGGAGTCGACGATCCTGCACCTCGCCTCGCTGCTGGAGACACTGAGCGAGGTCCGCGACCGGCACCCCGCCCTCTGACCACCTCCGCCGCATCCGCCTCCACGGTCACATCGGCCGGCGGCGACGGACGTAGGCTTGCGTTGAGCAAGCCTGGAGGTACGACATGCCAGGACCCCACCGCGGAACCGCCGATGGGCCGTGTCCGATCGGACGGGCCGCCGACATCCTGGGCGACCGGTGGACCTTGCTGATCATGCGCAACGCCACCGTCGGGATGACGCGTTTCGACGAGTTCAAGGCCGGACTGGACATCGCGGACAACGTCCTGTCCGGCCGTCTGCGGCAGCTCGTCGAGGCGGGGCTGCTCGCACGTGTCGCGTACCGGCCCGAGGGCGGCGGGCGAACCCGCGACGAGTACCGGCTGACCAGGGCGGGTGAGGACCTGCTTCCCGTCCTGCACGCCATGATGGTGTGGGGCAACACCCACAGTGCGTCCGCGTCACCGACGCAGCCGATGCGCCTCGTGCACACGACCTGTGGTGAGTCCTTCGAACCCGGCCGCCGATGCCCGCGTTGCCGCAGGCGGGTGCCGCGCTCCGAGGCCGCCTGGGTCAGGCCCTGGCAAAGCGACCTCGCCCAAGTGCTCGGCGCCGCCACGACCGCCCATGCCTGATGTGCTCACTTAAATCACATATATCCGTTTCGCGTCCTAGACTGGCTCCTGCAAGGCAAGCCAGAAGGGAGCAGGTCATGGCCCACCACACCACGACGACGCACCCCGCGATCCACGCACTCCCCCGTTCCGTCACGCGACTGGAGATCCCGGTCGGAGCGGACTACGAGCAGTTCCGCGCCCGCTTCGAGCAGGCCGTCCCTCCGCTGGACTACCAGCGCACCTTCGAGCTGGTCACCGAGCGCGCGCCGTGGAGCGCCGTACTCGCACTCGCGGACGAGAACGCCCCACTGGGCTTCATGATCTACTGGAAGTTCGACGCCCAGCCGCTGTTCGGCATGGCCGACGATCAGGCCCGCTGCACCGAGTACCTGATGGGCAATCACACCATCGCCGAGCGCATGTACCGGCACGACGCCGGGGCCCTGATGTACGCGCCACTGCGCACCACGATCCACGAAGCCCCCTACGGCGAGGCGGTGTTCGCGATCGACCGCCCGAGCGACACGGTCTCCGTGCTCGGCCGGCCGGAGATCACGGACGTCGGACGCGAGCTCGACCGCAAGGTCGGCGCGCTTCTCGCACACCTCGGCGTCCCCGTGCCCGACGAACTCACCTGACGGGGGCCGCGTCGGCACGAGGCGGTGGCCTCAGCGGACCTGCCCTCGACGGGCCAGGATCTGGATCCCCTTCGCCTCGTGTCCGTTCATTGTGGCGACGGTGATGTGGCGGGCGTCGGCGACCTCGAATCCGGCCAGCAGAGAGGTGAACCACTCCCCCGGGTGGTGGCGGCAGACCGCACCGTCGCCGGTCTCGAACACACCGTAGGTGCCGTAGCGTTCGGCGAACCGGGCATAGCGGTCGCGATTGCGCGCGTCGTCCTGGAGCAGCACGTCGCTGAGGTAGAGCATGCCGCCCGGCTTGAGGACGCGGTTCAGTTCACCGACCAGCCGTCGCTGGGCGTCGCTGCCGGGTACGCAGGTCAGCACGGCGAAGAGGAGAACCACGTCGAAGCTCGCCTCCGGATGGGCCGGCAGCAGCGGCGGTGCGTCCAGCACGGCGAAGCGCATGGCGGGGTGGGAGCCGCGTGCCCGGGAGATCATGCCCGGTGAGGTGTCCACGCCGAAGAGACGGGTGAAGCCGTGCTGTTCGAGGGCGTGCATGGTACGTCCGTAGCCGCAGCCGTAGTCCAGGATCGCGGCCTGCCGGTCGGTGCCGTCCAGCCACGGCAGGTGCAGGGGATGCGTGAACGTCTTGGTCGCCGCCGCGGCGTCCCAGTAGGCGGTCTGACGGTCGAGGTCGGACATGGCGGACGACTCCATCACGCCGACAGCCCGCCGGGCAAGTGGGCGGCCTGCGCCGTCCGGCCTGGCGGCCTTCCGGGACCGGCCGCGGCACGCATTCACTGCGGCCGCGTGCCGGTCCCGGGACGATCGACCGTGGTCGCCCGGTCAGTTGAGCGATGTGAGCAGCGTGTCGAGTGCCTTGACCTCGGCGGCCTGGTCCGGGTGCGGATCGCGCAGCGCGGTCAGGACCTGGTCGATCTCGCTGTCGAGGAAGCCCCAGGCCTGCTCGTTCTTGGGCTCCAGGGTGGCCTGGTCGTCGTCCCACGCCGTCTCGAGGTCGCCCACCCGGGTGGTCGCGGCCGCCTGGTCACCCGAGTTGAGCTTCGCCAACGTGTCCGACGCAACGGTACGGAACTTCGCGATCTCGGCCGGAGGGAAGGACGACGTCGCCTGCGCCGGCGTGAGATGGACGGTCGTGGCAGCCGGGGCGTCGCCTTCGCCGGCCACGGCGGCGTGGGGCTGCTGGTGTGCCCAGACGAGCAGCGCCCCGGCTGCGATCGCCACGACGGCGTAGTAGCCGAGCATCATCCGCTCACGCGCCGGGTTCACCGCACCGGGTGCCGGCTCCGACTTCTCGATGACGTCGCTGCGGCTGTACGTGAGGTACAGCACCGTGGCGAGGATGGCGGCCAGGAAGATCACGCTGGTCGCCGCGGTGCCCAGGCCCAGGCCGCCATCGCCACTGGGTGAGCCGAGCCAGTCACCGAGATTGGCGCCGAGCGGGCGGGTGAGGATGTACGCCAGCCAGAAGGAGCACCGCGTTGGCGCCCCGGCGCCAGGCGAACACGATCGCGACGATCAACCCGAGCGGGAGCAGCACGGAGACGTCCGGGGTCCAGCCGGTCAGCTCCAGGGTCCAGTCGCCGGTCGCGGTGCCGAGCGCGAAGGTCACCAGGACGGCGAGCCAGTAGAACAGTTCCCGGGGCCGGGTGGTGATGGTGTGCACCGACAGGGTCCGCTCGCGGGCGAACCAGATCCCGAAGACGAGAGCGAGGACGCAGGCGAACACACTGCTGCTCAGCGCGAGGGGGACACCCTGGCTGTCGGTGAGGATGTCGGTGTAGAGCGTGCCCGTCACGCTCACCACCACCACGGTGAGCCAGTACACGAACGGGATGTAGCGTGTGGCGCTGAGCTGCCAGGCCAGGACGCCGGCCAGAACGGCGGTGAAGATCAGTGCGGTGTTGATCAAGCCGACACCGAGGTTCATGTTGATCCAGTCGGCGAAGCTCTCGCCGACCGTGGTGCAGAGAATCTTGATCACCCAGAACCAGATGGTGACCTCGGGAACCTTGTTCAGCAGTTCCCGGGCGGGCGTCCGATGCTCTGGCGTCGTCGTGGTCGTCATGGAACCCCTCACGTACAACGGGTAACGGGACGAAGAGGGCGTCCCTCTCGTCCGCGGAACGCTAGACCATCTACACCCGTGTAGACAAGCGCGGCCTTGATCCCTAGGGTGCTCACGTGATTTCGACAGCGCGTCATGCTCATTCAGGCGGCACCGCCGCAAGCGTCTCCTCAGGCGCGGTTCGCGTTCCCGCGATCGTCACGGCCTTCTGGGTGGGAAAGGGGTTGTCGACGGCGCTCGGCGAGGGCGCCTCGGACTATCTCGTCCAGGCCATGGCGCCCGAACTCGCGGTCGTACTCGGATTCGCCGGATTCCTCATCGCGCTGGTGATCCAGTTCCGCCAGGCCCGCTACCGGGCGTGGACGTACTGGTTCGCCGTCGCCATGGTCGGCGTCTTCGGGACGATGGCGGCCGACGTGATGCACGTCGCCATCGGCGTGCCGTACACCCTCTCCAGCCTGCTGTACGGAGCACTGCTGCTGGCCGTGTTCTGGCTGTGGCGGCGCACCGAGGGCACACTGTCCATCCACACCATCGACTCCCCGCGCCGCGAGGCGTTCTACTGGGCGACCGTCGTCGCCACGTTCGCCATGGGCACCGCGCTCGGCGACTTCACCGCCTTCACCCTGCACCTGGGTTACTTCACCTCCGCACTCGTCTTCGCGGTGCTGATCCTCGTCCCGGCCGCCGGCTACCGCCTGCTGCGCTGGGATCCCGTGTTCTGCTTCTGGTCCGCCTACGTGATCACGCGCCCGCTCGGCGCATCGATCGCGGACGGCCTGGGCAAGCCCCGCTCCGTCGGAGGCCTCGGCCTCGGCGACGGGCCGGTGACCCTGGTCCTGCTGGCCCTGATCGTCGTGGTGGTCGGCTACCTGGCGGTGACCAAGGCGGACGTCCAGGACGTCCAGCGGGTGCCCGAGCCGGCCGGCGCACCGGAATCGGCCGCCGCGCGCTCATAAGCCGGGGCGCCGCACGCAGAGACACAGACGCACAGCCACGCCGGACAGAGCACCACAGTTAACCCACGCATCGTTCACTGGCCGCACACAATTGGCCAAGGATCCGGTAGATTCACCGCTCCAAGAGCGCTCAGGTGATCCACCGACGGGGGTTCGTGGTCCGCCGTCCGGCGGACCGCTGCTCACGCACGTCCCCTTCCGCGCAGTCAGGTTGCTTCGCGCGGAAGGGGCCAGAAGCGGTGCAGTCGCGTACACCCGAAGCCACGGACCGGCCGGTGTTCGTCGACCCCAGTGGGCGGCGGCGCCGTACGCTGCGCGGCATCGGCTGGGTCGTCGGCGGGCTGTGGGCCGGCTGCGCCGTGACGCTGGCGATCGGCCTGGCCGACGCGGACCCCCGGGCTCCCCGGCTCACGATCCCGGCCGAAGGCCACCCAGTGCAACCTGCCCCCTCCCCGGGTACAACTGGAGGCGGCGGGTGACCGGCGCCCCGGCCCCAACGTCCCGGCGGGCCAGGCGCCGTACAGCGGTCCCGCTGCGGTTCGTCCTGCCGGCCCTGTTGCTGGCGACGGTGCTCGGCATGCTGGTCCTGCGCGGTGTCGTCCACAGCGAGATCGGCGCCGACCACCGCGTCCACCCGCCCGTCGCCACCGGCCGGGTGCCGGAGTCCGTCCTTGACGGCGGCCCGATCGTCGACGCCCGCGGTGGCGTGCCGCGGAACCTGTCCGTCCCTCGCGGCACCATGGTCCTCACGTTCGACGACGGGCCCGACCCGCGGTGGACACCGGAGGTCCTCGACAAACTCGCCGAATACCACGCCCACGCGGTGTTCTTCGTGACGGGCACCATGGCCTCGCGCCACCCCGACCTCGTCCGCCGGATCGTCGCCGAGGGCCACGAGATCGGCCTGCACACCTTCGACCACCCCGACCTGGTGTACCAGTCGAGGGCCCGCGTCGACCGCGAACTCGCCGCGAACCAGCTGGCCCTGGCCGGCGCGGCCGGCATCCACTCCTTCCTGTTCCGCCCCCCGTACTCGTCGACGGCGAACGCGCTGGACGACCTGTCGTGGCCCGTGACCAGGTACGTGGGCGAGCGCGGATACCTCACGGTGTTCATCGACGCCGACACCGAGGACTGGGCCCGCCCCGGGGTCGACGCCATCGTGCGCGCGGCCGAGCCGGCCGAACCGGGCGCCGGGGAGATCGTCCTCCTGCACGACGCCGGCGGCGACCGTTCGCAGACCGTGGCGGCACTGGACCGGTTGCTGCCGGAGATGACCGCCCAGGGGTATGCGTTCCCCACCCTCACCCAGGCACTGGGCGCGCCGAGCGCGAACATCCCGGTCAGTGGGCCACAGCTGTGGGAGGGGAAGGCCTTCGTCCTCGCCGTCACGCTCTCCGAGCACACCATGAGCGTGCTCACGGTCCTCCTGGCCGCGGTGGGCGTGCTCGTCCTGGCGCGGTTCGCGCTGATGGTGCTGCTCTCGGCCGTCCACGCCCGGCGCGCGCGGAAACGCGACGCGCGGCGGACCGAGGAGTTCGCCGAGCCCGTCACCGTCGTGGTGCCCGCCTACAACGAGGCCGCGTGCATCGCCAACACGGTGCGTTCGCTGGCGGCGAGCGACTACCCGCTGGAGATCGTGGTCGTCGACGACGGATCGTCCGACGGGACCGCCGGGATCGTGGAGGACCTCGCGCTGCCCGGGGTGCGGGTGATCCGGCAGCCCAACGGGGGCAAGCCCGTGGCGCTCGACAACGGGGTGGCACACGCCTCCGGCGACATCGTGGTGATGATGGACGGGGACACGGTCTTTGAACCCGGCACCGTCCGCGCCCTGGTGCAGCCGTTCACCGACCCCGCCGTGGGGGCCGTCGCGGGCAACGCCAAGGTCGGCAACCGCGGGACCGTGCTCGGTGCCTGGCAGCACATCGAGTACGTCATGGGCTTCAACCTCGACCGCCGTATGTACGACGTGCTCGGCTGCATGCCGACCATCCCCGGGGCGGTCGGCGCCTTCCGCCGGGCCGCGCTGCGCGACGTCGGGGGCATGAGCGACGACACGCTCGCCGAGGACACCGACGTCACTATTGCCCTGCACCGAGCCGGGTGGCGCGTGGTGTACGCGGAGAACGCCCGCGCGTGGACCGAAGTCCCGGAGACCGTGCGGCAGTTGTGGTCGCAGCGCTACCGCTGGAGCTACGGCACCATGCAGGCGATCTGGAAGCACCGCCGGGCCGTCCGGGAGGGCGGGCACTCGGGGCGTTTCGGGCGGCTCGGTCTGCCGCTGGTGTCGCTGTTCATGGTCGTCGCCCCGCTGCTGGCGCCGCTGGTCGACATCTTCCTCCTCTACGGCCTGGTGTTCGGGCCCACCCTGCGCACCGCGGCGGCGTGGTGCCTCATGCTCGTCCTCCAGGCGGGCTGCGCGGCGTACGCCTTCCGGCTGGACCGCGAGTCACCGCGCCACCTCGTCTGGCTGCCGCTGCAGCAGATCCTGTACCGGCAGCTGATGTACCTGGTCCTGCTGCAGTCCTGGATCACGGCGCTGACCGGCGGCCGTCTGCGCTGGCAGAAACTCCGCCGCACCGGCGCCGTGGAATCACCACTCGCCACGGTCTGAGGAGCCGCGGCGATCAGCTCTCACCCTGTTCGTCACCGCGGCCCCTCGTTCGTGTGGTCAACAGGCCCGAGGCCGCGGCGATCGCGACGCCGAGGAGGATCCACGTGGTCGCCAGCAGCCATCCGCCCACCACGTCACTGGCCCAGTGCACGCCGAGCCACAAGCGGCTGACCCCGACCAGAACGGCCCAGCACAGCGGCAGGATGGCCCACAGCCGCCACGCCGGCGGGCGGCGGACGGCGAGCGCGGTGACGAGGAGGCCTGCCGCCATCGCCGATGTGGTGGCGTGGCCGGAGGGGAAGGACCAGCGGGAGGCATGGGTGATCCAGTCCTCGCCGGGGGGCCGCGGCCGGGCGATGGCCGTCATGAGGGCGAACCTCACCGCCTGCCCGAGAGCCAGCCACCCGGTGAAGGCGAGGCAGAGCAGCAGGGTCCGTACCGCCCGCCCGCGTGGGACGGGAAGACGTACGGCAGGTGCCGCCAGCAGGCCACCGGCCGCAGCCAGCAGGTAGGGCCAACCGCCGGTGCCGGTGGCGGTCACGGCGCGCAGAGCGGTCACGACCGGTGCGGTGCGGTGTGCCAGCAGGAACCGGTGGACGTCCAGGTCCGCGGGGAACGCTCGGGCGCCGGAGATCAGGACGGTTGCGGCGAGTGCCGCGAAGGCGATCGCGGCTGTGCCGCCGTAGCGGAGAACCGGCCTGCCGGATGCGGCCGGTTCGGCTTCGCTCAGTGCGGGGGTGGGGTTGGCGTGGCCGGTCATGGGACGGCTCATGCACCGCCTTCGGCGCGGCGGGTGCGCCGGGACCGGGTCAGTTCCAGGCCGACGGGGATCAGCGAGATCACGACGATGACGGCGATGATCGGCAGGAGGTAGCGGTCGACGTTCGGGACGGACGCGCCGAGCGCCCAGCCGCCGAGGACCAGGCCGACGGTCCACAGCAGGCCGCCGAGGACCTGCCAGAGGGCGAAGGTGCGTGCGGGGACGTCGAGGATGCCCGCGAGCGGATTGAGGACCGTGCGTACGATCGGGAGGAAGCGCGCGAGGACGATCGCCTTCGCGTATCCGTAGCGCTGGAGGATCTCGCCGGCCCTGTCGGCTCCTTCGTGGATCTTGCGGGACTTCACGCGGTTCAGGAAGGCCGGCCCGGCGCGCCGTCCGAGGAGGTAGCCGGTCTGGGCTCCGGTGAGTGCCCCGGCCGCGGCGGCGGCGAGGACCCAGGGCAGCGAGAGGTGCCCCGGGGCGGTCGCGGAACCGGCGCACAGCAGCCCGGCGGTGAACAGCAGCGAGTCACCGGGCAGGAAGAATCCGACGAGCAGGCCGGTCTCGGCGAACAGGACGATCGCGATGCCGAGCGTGCCGAAGGCGGCGAGGAGGGACTGGGCGTCCAGCACGTTCACGGCCAGGTCCATTGCCTGCGGTGAAACGGGGTGGTGAAGGATCATCGGTGCGGGTCCCTTTGATAATGGCGTCGGGGCGGCAACACACTTGCGTCTACAGAGAAGTAGTCGTCTACAGCACTGTAGACGATCGAGGGGAGAGGGCAGTTCCATGGCGGACGCGGACAGCGAGCGGCGACCGGCCGGCGAGTTGGAGGCCAGCGTGCTCGCGGCACTGTGGGCGGCGGGAAAACCGCAGACGGCGGCCCAGGTCAGAGAGGCGATCCCGCAGGAACTCGCCCGCACCACAGTGGCGACCCTGCTGGCGCGCCTTCACGAGAAGGGAGTGGTCGACCGCAGCCCGGGGGGACGCGGATTCGCCTACTTTCCGGTGGAGGACTCCCACGGCCTCACCGCTCGCCGGATGCACCGGGAGCTCGACCAGGACAAGGACCACGGCCGGGTACTGGCCCGGTTCGTGGAAGGCCTCAGCCCGGCGGACGAGGCCGAGCTCCGCAGGCTGCTCGAGGATGGCGGCCGATGATCGCGCTCCTGCTGATTCCGCTGGCGCTTCCCTTCGCCCTGCTGCCGCTGGCGCGGCGGGCCGTGCTCCAGGTGCGGCCCGAAGTGGCGCTGTGGGCGGTCACCGTGACGTCGGCCGCGCTGGCGGTCGGGGTGGTCGCCTGCCTGGGCGTGCTCCTGCTTCCGCTGGCCCTGAAGGTGCCGGCGGTCGCGGAGTGGGCGGAGGTCGTCCGGCCCCTGGAGGCGGGTCCGCACGTCGTGGCGGTGGCCGTGTCGGCGCTGGCGACCGGCGCGCTCGCGGTCTCCTGCGTGACCGGCGTGCGGCGGGCGACCGCGGAGGTACGGAGGTTCCGCGCGGCGCACGACCATGTGGCCGGCGCCCCCGAGGCCGGCGGGCTGTACGTGCTCGACGACTCCCGCCCGGACGCCTACGCCCTGCCTGGCGCGCGTCTGCGTTCGGGCCGCGTCGTGGTGACCACCGGAATGCTCCGCGCCCTGGCCCCGAACGAGCGCGAGGCGCTGCTGGCGCACGAGCGCGCCCACCTGGCCGGACGTCACCATCTGTTCCTGGCGGTCGCCCAGCTCGCCGGCTGGTGCCATCCGGGGCTCGCGGCCGCCGTGGCGCACGTGTCGTTCGCCGCCGAGCGGGCCGCGGACGAGGCCGCGGCGAAGGCTTCCGGCGACCGCACCCTGACGGCGCGGGCGATCGGCCGTGCCGCCCTGGCCGTCACGCGTGATCAGGAGCGCGCCCCGCTGCCCTCGTTCGCGACCGGTGCGGCCGGCGGTCCGGTACCCGCGCGGGTGAAGGCCCTCTTCTCGCAGGCTCCGACCCGCCGCCTCGCCCCGGTGCTGCTGGCCATGGTCCTGGTGTGCGGTGCCGCGGCCGTCTCCTCGTCCGTCGGGGCGATCTGGCTGCACGACGGGGTCGAGGTGGCCCAGGGGGAAGACCCCTCCCACTGCCCCGTATCGCTGCGCTGACACCCTCACAAATAAGGGGAGCCTTTCCTTATCGTCTACAGATCTGTAGACTCCAGCGCGGCCGGGCCACCTGTCTGCCCTGCACTCCCCGCGCGAATCGAGGCACCCCCATGTCCGCCACCTCTCGGCGCCTGCTGGCCGGCGCCACCGCCACCGTGGCAGCGGTTGCGACGCTGTCCGGATGCGCGCAGAAAGCCGCGAGCGGTGACGGCGCCGTCAAGGTCACGGCTTCGGACACCGCATGCGAGGTCTCGACGACCGAATTCCCCTCCGGGCACGTCACGTTGGAGGTGGAGAACAAGGGCTCGAAGATCACCGAGGTGTACGTGCTGTACCCCGATGACCGGATCGCGGCGGAGCGCGAGAACATAGGCCCGGGCACCAAGACCTCGCTCACCACCGAGATCAGGCCCGGCGACTACGAGGTCGCCTGCAAACCGGGCATGACCGGTGCGGGCATCCGCCAGAAGGTGCGGGCCACCGGCGGTCAGGACACCACCGCCGCGAAGCGCAGCCCCGAAGCCGATGCCGCCGTCGCCGGTTACCGCAGCTACGTCCTCGCCCAGGCCGAGGAGACCCTCCCGAAGGCCAAGGCCTTCACCGAAGCGGTGAAGGCGGGCGATCTGCGGTCCGCGAAGAGGCTGTACGCCGTGTCGCGGATCGGCTGGGAGCGCACCGAGCCCGTCGCCGAGTCGTTCGGCGACATCGACCCGAAGGTCGACCTCCGCGAGGACGGTCTGGACCCCGGCCAGGACCCGGCCACGGACTGGACCGGCTGGCACCGGCTCGAGAAGGCGCTGTGGCACGACGGCAGGATCGGCGACAGGGAGAAGCAGCTCGCCGACCGGCTCATGACCGATCTGAACACCTGGGTGAGGAAGGTCGGCACCGCCGAGATCACCCCCACCTCCATGGCCAACGGCGCCAAGAGCCTGCTGGACGAGGTCGCCCACAACAAGGTCACCGGCGAGGAGGAGCGCTACTCCCACACCGACCTCGTCGACTTCGAGGGCAACCTCGAAGGTGCCCGGAAGTCCTACGAACTCCTCAGGCCCCTCGCGTCCAGGAACGACCCCGCGCTCACCGGGGAACTCGACGACCAGTTCGCCGCCCTGACCGCGCTGCTGGGCACGTACCGGACCGGCTCCGGCGACCACGCGTACGTCTCCTACGACAAGGTCCCCGAAAGCCGGCGCAAGGACCTCTCGGACGGTGTGAACGGGCTGGCCGAGCCGCTGTCCAGGCTCGCCGCCGTCGTGGTCGCCAAGTAGCGGAAGGGAAACACCACCTCATGTTCGGGAACTACCTCATCGGCCTGCGGGAAGGCCTCGAGGCCAGCCTCGTCGTCTGCATCCTCGTCGCCTATCTCGTCAAGACCGGCAACCGACGCCGACTGGTGCCCGTGTGGGCCGGAGTCAGCCTCGCGGTCGGCCTCAGTCTCGCCTTCGGCGCGCTGCTCCAGTTCGGCTCCTCCACCCTGACGTTCCAGGCCAAGGAAGCGCTCGGCGGCAGCCTGTCGGTGCTGTCCGTCGCACTGGTCACCTGGATGGTCTTCTGGATGCGCCGCACCGCACGCCATCTCAAGAGCGAGCTCCAGGGCAGACTCGACGCCGCGCTGGCCGTCGGCACCGGCGCGCTGGTGGTGACCTCGTTCTTCGCCGTGGGCCGCGAAGGGCTCGAGACCTCCCTGTTCATCTGGACCGCCGTGCAGGCCACCGGCGACGGCATCCGTCCCCTCGTCGGCGCGCTGCTGGGTCTGGCCACCTCGGCCGTCCTGGGCTGGCTGTTCTACAAGGGCGCGCTCCGCATCAACCTGGCCAAGTTCTTCCGCTGGACCGGCGCGATGCTCGTCGTCGTCGCCGCCGGGGTCCTCGCCTACGGCATCCACGACCTCCAGGAGGCCGACATCCTGCCCGGGCTGGGTCACCTCGCCTTCGACATCAGCTCCACCATTCCGCCGGACTCCTGGTACGGCACCCTGCTCAAGGGCGTCTTCAACTTCCAGCCCGACCCCACCCTGATCCAGGTGCTCGTCTGGGCGCTGTACCTGATCCCGGTGATGGCCTTCTTCCTCGCCCCGGAGCGCACCCGGTCCGCTCCGCGGCCGGAGAAGGCGGCCGAGCCCACGCCCGTGGAGTAGCAGTGGACGAACCCGAAGGCCGTGCCGCCGAAGATCCCGAGGCCACGGCTGCCCAGGTGGTGGCGTGGCTGTGCGCGCGGGAGGAGATGGAGCGCGGGCTGCACGCGGCCCTCGGCCGCGACCCCGGTCAGCGGGACGCCACGACGGCCAGGATGGCCGACGTGCTTCAGGCCACGGCTCTCGGGCTGGGGTCCGAGGCGGCCGCAGTGTGGGCAGGCGTGCCTAGCCAGGTCCTGCGGAGCTGGCTGGAGTTGGACCCCGCCTTCGCGGCGGCCGTCGAATCGGCGGCCGCGCTGGCCGCCGCGCACGGCCTGCGTCCTGGCCCTGTGGTCACGCCGGCGATGGTCCGCGTCGCCGTGCTGGCGATCAGCCGGGGCGAGGGCTGGCAGACCGCCGCCCGGCTGGCGGGACTCACCCCGTGGGTCTTCCGTCAACTGATCGGCGCCTCACCCGCTTTCGCGGCGATGACGCGCGCCGCGCGCAGGCTCCGGCCTCGGAAGTCCAAGCACTTTGTGCCGGCCTCCTACCGTCCGCGCCGCCCGGGCCGGTCCCCGGGCAAGGGCGAGGGGTACCGCCTGCTCCGCATGGACGACCCGGTGCTCTCGCCCCCGCCTGCCGATCAGGACTGACGTGCTTGAGCCCGGACAGCGGTGCGGTCCTGGCCGCCTGCATGCCAGGACCGCACCGGCCTCATCCGGGGCGCCGGCTCACGCGTTGACCGCGCCGGTGGCGAGCAGGCCGAGCAGCACCACGCCGATGACGACGCGGTAGACCACGAAGGCGTTGAACGAGTGCTTGGCGACGAACTTCAGCAGCCAGGCGATCGAGGCGTAGGCGACCACGAAGGAGACCGCGGTTCCCACCACGAGCGGGGCGAGGCCGGTCCCGGCGCCGGCGGCATCCTTCAGTTCGTACAGGCCGGCGCCGGTCAGGGCGGGGATGCCGAGGAAGAAGGACAGACGGGTGGCGGCGACCCGGTCCAGGTCGAGCATCAGCGCGGTGGACATCGTCGCGCCGGACCGCGAGAAGCCGGGGAAGAGCAGCGCGAGGATCTGGGACGAGCCGACGAGCATCGCGTCCTTGAGCGAGGTGTCGTCCTCACCGCGCTTGTGCCGGCCCATCTGGTCGGCGGCCCACATCACACCGCTGCCCACGATCAGCGAGCCCGCGACCACCCACAGGGAGGCCAGCGGACCCTGGATGAGCTTCTTCGCGGCCAGGCCCACGGCGACGACCGGGATCGTCGCGTAGATCACCCACCAGCCGAACTTGTAGTCGTGGTGGTAGCGCTCCTGGCGGTTGACGATGCCGCGGCCCCAGGCGGAGACGATCCGCACGATGTCCTTGAAGAAGTACACGAGCACGGCGGCGATCGCGCCGACCTGGATCACGGCGGTGAAGCCGACGACGGACGTGTCGTCGACGGGGATACCCATCAGCCCCTCGGTGATCTTCAGGTGGCCGGTGGAGGAGATGGGAAGGAATTCCGTGATTCCTTCGACGACTCCCAGGACTGCGGCCTGGCCGACGCTGATGGCACTCATGGGGTTCCGTTTCTGTGGTCGCTGGGTGGTCGCGGGCGGTGCGGCGGTGCTGCGGTGCTGCCGGACGAGGGGCTACGGGGTCATCACACGGAGCGTCGTTCCGGCTGCCGTTCCGGCTCGGTGCCGGCGCGGGTGCGGCGGGCGCGCAGCAGCTCCACGGCGAGCGGCAGCAGGGAGAGGGCGACGATCACGCCGACGAGGGGGAGCAGGTAGCGGTCGACGTTGGGGATGCTCGCGCCGAGGGCGTAGCCGCCGAGCACCAGGCCGACGGTCCACACGACACCGCCGACGGCCTGCCACAGCGCGAAGGTCCCGGCGGGTACGCGGACGATTCCGGCCAGCGGGTTGAGCACGGTCCGTACGACGGGGACGAAGCGCGCGAGGACGATGGCCTTGCCGTGGCCGTAGCGGGCGAGCAGGTCCTCGGCGCGGGCCATGCCGTCGGTCAGATGCCGGTTGCGCGTGCGGCTCAGCAGGGTCCGGCCGGCGCGGCGGCCGATCAGATAGCCGGCTTGCGCTCCCAGCAGCGCCCCGGCCGCCGCCGCGAGCAGTACCCGGGGCAGTGACAGGTGCAGGCCGCCGGCGCCGGTGGTGCAGAGCAGTCCCGCGGTGAACAGCAGCGAGTCGCCCGGGAGGAAGGACCCGATCAGCAGTCCGGTCTCGGCGAACAGCACCAGGAAGACACCCACGGTGCCGAACGCCGTCAGCAGTGAGGTGGCATCCAGCGGGTTGAGGGCGTGGAGCACCAACAGGCCTTTCCGCCGTGCGCGGGCCGGGGGGTCTGGACCGGCGGGTAGGGGCGCATGGCACACTCGGGAGGCAACGGCGTCTACACCGCCGTAGAGGTTTTACGTGACTGTAGAAGATTTCAGGAGGACCGGCAAACGTCATGAGCTCCCCCACCCAGGGCCGGGGCCCCAAGCGGGCGAACGGCGAACGCGAGGCGGAGATCCTCGGTGTGCTGCAACGGGCCGAGGGTGCGCTGACCCCTGGCGAGGTCGCCGAGCGCCTGGAAGGCGAGCTGGCCTACAGCAGCGTGGTGACGATCCTCACCCGCATGTACGCCAAGAACCTGCTCACCCGCACGCAGCGCGGCCGGGCCTACGCCTACGCCCCGGTGACCGACGAACCCGGCTTCGCCGCCCGCCGCATGCGTTCCGTCCTGGAGGAGCGGCCCGATCGCGAGGCGGTGCTCGCGCGCTTCGCCGACGGCCTGTCGTCCGCCGACGCGGAGCTCCTGCGTCAGCTGCTCGGCCCCGACCAGAATCCGTAGAGGGGCGCCGGATGCGCATCGCCGTCTACCTGCCGCTGCTGCTGTCGCTGTTCGCCCCGCTCGGGGCCCGGCCTCTGTCGGACCGCTGCCATCCGCGCCTGGCGACCTGGCTGCTGACCGCCGTCTGCGTGGTCCTGGGGGCGGCCAGCACCGTTTCGCTGGGCCTGCTGGCGATCACCGGGCTGATCCGGATCCCCGCGCTGGCGGGGCTCGGCCATTGGTCGGCCCACGCCGCGCAGCACAAGGATCCCGCCGAACTGTCCGTGGCACTGATCGCCGGCCTCCTCCTGGGCGCTGCCGTGGTGACGGCCGCCCGCATGCTCTGGCGCCGTGCCCGGTCCCTGGCCGCCGCCGTGCTGGAGGCGGCGTGCATGCCCGCGCAGGACGGCCTGGTCGTGGTCGACGACGAGGTCCCCGACGCCTTCGCGATCCCCGGCCTGCCCGGCCGCGTGGTGGTCTCCACCGGCATGCTGCGGACCTTGGACGTCTCCGAGCGCGACATCCTGCTCGCCCACGAACGGGCCCACCTGTCGGGCCATCACTACGCCTTCGTCGCCCTCGCCCAGCTCGGCGCCGCCGCCAACCCCTTCCTGCGCCCTCTCGCCGCCGCCGTCACCTACACGATCGAACGCTGGGCCGACGAGAAGGCGGCAGCCGGCACGGGCGACCGCCGCCGGGTCGCGCGCGCGGTCGGCAGGGCCGCGCTGGCCGCCCACCGCGCTCCCGCCCGCCCCGCGTGGGCTGCGCTGGGCATCATCGGCCGTGGCGCGTCGCCGCTCGCCGGTGCGGGACCGGTTCCGAGGCGCGTGGCCGCGCTGCTCGCCCCGCCGCTCCGCCACCACCCGGCGCTCGCCTCCGCCACCGCGGCGTTCCTGGCCGTCGCCGCCCTGTCGACCGTCGACGCCGTCGGCGACCTCCATGTCCTGCTGGAGGCCGTCGGCACGTGAGCCGGCGCGAGGGGGGGGGTTACGCGGTTCGGGCGGACGGCCCGCTCCGGGGACCGGCACTTCGGCGTTCGCGCAGATACGCGTGGCCCATGAATCCGAGCAGGATCGCGAGGAGTACCGCCGAGGACCCCGCGGTGCCCAGGTCGAGGCCGCCCTTCGCGGTGGGCTTGGTCAGCAGGTCGCCCGCGGTCGCGCCGAGGGGGCGGGTGAGGACGAAAGCGATCCAGAACAGCAGGACGTTCGGCACGGCCGGCACGTACATCAGGACGAGCAAACACGCGAGCAGGCCCGTGATGAGCAGCGCGCCCCCGGCGTAGCCGAGTCCGGAGCTGTCGGACAGGAAGTCACCCATCGAGGTGCCGAGGGTGTTGGACACGAGGATCGCCGTCCAGAACAGCGCCTCCGCGCGGAAGGTGCGGATGTCCTGGAGGGCGAAGGGCAGCCGGGTCAGCCGCCAGACGGCGAAAATCGCGATCAGCAGCGCGACCAGGATCGCCGCGCCCGTGGGGTATCCCAGACCGAGGCCCTGCGGTCCCCGGCCCAGTGCCGTGGCACCGGGTGAGAGGTACTTGGCGCCGGCGTCACGGTTCATGAAGTCGGACATCGTGGTGCCCGCCGTGCTGGTCGAGAGGATGACCGTCCAGTAGACGAAGGGGTTGTAGCGCCGCGACCGGAGCTGCACGGCCAGCGTGGCCAGGAAGACGGCGAACAGGGCGATGGTGGTGAGGAAGTAGCCGATCTTCAGGGTCTGGGCGAAGAGGTCCCCCGCCGTCTCGCCGAGGGTCGTCGCCGCGATCTTCATGATCCAGAAGGCGAGGGAAACCTGCGGCAGCTTCTCCACCGCGTACGCCCCCGCGCTCTCGCCGACACCGGCCGGGGGCACGGCCAGGGATTGCGGTTTCTCCATCTCGGTCCTCCTGGGATGCCGGCTGTCACGGAGGAGTCGAGGGTGGGGTGCGGTGTCGCCGTCCGCGCTGCCGTCGAGACCCGTCGGCTCGGCGGGACGGAGCATGGCTGCCCTCGTACGCCTACAGCCTTGTAGACATTGAGCTGTAGCGTAGGACGGACTGCGGCCGGGCTCCGTCAGGGCACGCCGTGACTTCCGGGATCCGGGGCGAAGGACTTCACGACGGCCGGCCGGGGCCCTCCCCCTGGTGGGGCAGGAGCAAGGTGAAGGTCGTCGGGTGGTCGCGGGTCACGCCGAGTCGGCCGCCCGCCCCGGCAGCCATCTCCTTGGCAAGCGCCAGGCCGATGCCGCTGCCCTGGCCGGTGGTGGTGCCGCGGGCGAACAGGGCGGACGGATCGAGCGTGAGTGTTCCTTCGTCCTCCACGTCCAAGGCGACCACTCCCCCGAGTTCCCGCACGGTCACGCGCACCGTGCCGCGTCCGTGCCGGCGGGCGTTGTCGAGGAGGACGTCCAGGATCTGGTCGCTGGTCCGACCGGGAACACCGAGGCCACCGGTGCCGGGTTCCGGTGCGAAGGCCAGGCGGCGGCCGTCCTGCGCCAGCGGGCCGTGCCACCGCCGCTCCGCCTGCTCCAGGACGTCGCCGACGGAGCGGACCGCGGGCCCGTCATGGACGGATGCCCCGGTTCTCGCCAGCCGGAGCACTTCGTCAATGGTGTGCTGAAGGTACCGCGACTGCTCCAGCGCTTCGCGTGCCGCGCTCCGCAGATCGGCTCCTGATGTCGACAGCGCCGCTTCCAGGCCCAGTTGCAGCCCGGTGAGCGGGGTGCGCAATTGGTGGGACGCGTTGGTGGCGAACTCACGTTCATGGTGCAGCAGCCCGCCGAGGCGCTCGACCATGTCGTTGTGCGTGGCGCCGACCTGATCGATCTCGGCGATGCCCGATGGCGCGGCCCGGGCCGTGAGATCGCCCTCGGTGACCTTCGCCGACGTGGCAGCGAGGGCTTCCAGTGGACCCGTCAGCGCACGGGCCTGATGCCGGGCGACGAGCAGGGCCACCCCCAGCGCGGACAGGGCAACGCCCACCAGCGCCAGCCATGCCAGCAGGATGCGCTTCCAGACCTCACCGGTGTCCGTGGAGGCCCGGACCACTCCGATGACACGCTCGGCGTCGGACACGGGAACGGCGACGACGATCTCGCCCGCCGACTGCCGCTGTGCCACCTTCCCTGTGGCGGCACGGTGCACGGCGGCGTCGGCCGCGGCGGGGCCCGTGCCCCAGCGCCGCCGCCAGGCCGTGTCGTAGACGCCCAGCAGTTCACCGTCCCGGGCTGCCGGCAGCTCCACCGCGTCGCCGGCGGCGAATTGCGGACTGACCCGCACGGCGGCGGCCAGGGCCTCGCGCTCGAGTTCGTTGCGCTCATCGGCGAACAGGGCCGCGCGGATCACCAGGGCCAGGGGCACGGCCAGCAGAACGACGGCCACGAGGGCGGCAACCAGAGCCACCCGGGCCACACGCTGTCTCATGCCCCCATGGTCGCCCCCGCAGGACACCTCCGGAGTCGCCGCGACAGCTCATGATCGGGTTTTGCCGTCCTCTCACCTTCCGCGAAGGGGCCTTTAACCGGCCGGTTCCTAGCGTCGGCGGTGTGGCAAGTCGTGCCACGCGTACGAAGGGCGGTTCGATGATGCGACGCAGGTGCGTCCTTTCCGCGGCAGCAGCCGGTGCCGTGATGGCGGCACTGGTGGCCGGATGTGGCGGCGGGACGGATCCGTCCGGTACCGCCGACGGCGGCACCGCGGGAACGCAGGAGGTCAACCCGGCCGGTGACATCCCCGACAACCAGGCGTTCGTGACCTACCGGCCACCGGCGGGTGGATTCACGGTCGAGGTTCCCGAGGGCTGGTCCCGCACGACATCGGGTGACACCGTCGTGTTCACCGACAAGCTGAACCGGATCGAGATCGTCTCGGCGTCGTCGAACGCCGGTCCGACGACGCAGTCGGTGACCTCGCAGGTGGTGCCGGCACTGCGGCAGAAGGTGCCCGGGTTCGCGCTGGGGAAGGTCAGCACCGTCAGCCGGAAGGCGGGGTCGGTGGTCCTCCTGACCTACCAGGGGGACTCCGGCACGAATGCCGTCACAGGCAAAGCGGTGCACGACGCCTTCGAGCGGTACGCCTTCCACCAGCAGGGCCGTGAGGTCGACCTCACGCTGTCCGGGCCGGTGAAGGCCGACAACGTCGACCCCTGGCGGATCGTGTCCGACTCGCTGCGGTGGCAGTGATGGCCGCGGTTGCGGCGCCGGACGAGGCCGTCCCCGGCCCGGACGCGCTGACCGCTCGGGAGCTCTACCGGTTCTTTCGCGCGGGCGAGGAGGAAACCCTCGCGCTGCGTGGAGTGAGCCTGCGGGTCCGGCGTGGGGAGACCGTCGCCGTGGTCGGGCCTTCGGGCTCCGGCAAGTCCACGCTGCTCGCCTGTCTGGCCGGGCTGGACGAACCGGCGGGCGGCGATGTCCACGTGGGCGGGGAGCGGATCAGCCACCGGCCCGAGGCACTGCGGGCGCGGATCCGGGCACGCCGCGTCGGCATCCTGCTGCAGTCGGGCAATCTCATCGCCCACCTCGACGTCACCGCCAACATCCGCCTCGCGCGCAGGGCCGCGCGGGGCGCCGGTCCTGCGGATGCCGGCGTGCTGCTGGATCAGGTCGGGATCAGGGGGCGGGCCCGTGCCCTGCCGCAGGAGTTGTCGGGTGGGGAGTTGGCCCGTGCCGGTCTGGCCGTCGCACTGGCCAACGATCCGGACGTGCTGCTCGCCGACGAGCCCACCGGGGAACTGGACGGCGCCACGGAGCGGGAGATCCTGCGGCTGCTCCGCGGCCGCGCGGAATCGGGGTGCGGCGTGCTCATCGTCACGCACAGCCCCGAAGCGGTGAAGATCGCCGATCGGGTGATCGCCTTGCGGGACGGGAGGATTCAGCGATGACCGCCGACGAGGTGGATGAGGTCGTGGTGCGCTGCCGTGATGCCGCGCTCACCTTCGGCCGGGGCCCGACCGCGGTGGTCGCGGTGCACGGCGCCAGCTGCGAGATCCGTGCGGGCGACCGGATCGCGGTCACCGGGCCTTCGGGGTCGGGGAAGTCCACTGTGCTGCATCTGATGGCCGGACTGGAACGCGCCACACAGGGGGAGGTGACCTGGCCCGCCCTCACCGGCCGGGTCGCCTCGCGCATCGGCGTCGTCTTTCAGGGACCGAGCCTGATCCCCGCGCTGAACGTGGTGGAGAACACCGCCCTGCCACTGGTTCTGGCCGGTGTCGCGGAAGGCGGTGCCGGTCAGCGGGCGCTGGCCGCTCTGGATCAGGTGGATGCGGCGGACCTGCGGAACAAGTTGCCGCAGGAGTTGTCGGGCGGACAGTCGCAGCGGGTGGCCGTCGCGCGTGTCGTGGCCATGCGGCCGCGGCTGGTTCTGGCGGACGAACCGACCGGGCAGCTGGACCGGGCCACCGGACGGCACGTCATGGACGTCCTGCTCGCGGCCGCCCACGACCTCGGCGCCGCGCTGCTGGTGACGACCCACGATCCGTCCGTCGCCCGGCGCTTGGACCAGCAATGGTCCATGAGCGACGGCCGGCTCGTGCCCGGCACACCCCCTGAGACGACGGCAACGACCAGGACACGGGAGAACGCATCGTGATCGTCACCTGGCTGAACGGGCTCATCCGGCACCGGCGCGGCCGCCTGCTGGGCACCGCGCTCGGCGTCGCCCTGGCCGTCGCACTGGTGGCGTCCCTGGGCGCGTTCCTGACCGCGTCGAAGTCGACGATGACGGCCCGAGCCGTTCGTTCTGTCGCGGTGGACTGGCAGGTCGAGGTCCAGCCGGACGCCGACCCGGCCACTGTGCTGCGCGCGGTGCGCCGAGCGCCCGGTGTGCACACCGTGCAGAGTGTCGGCTTCGCCCGCAGCACCGGCTTCCGCGCCGTCTCCGGCGGAACCACGCAGAGCACCGGCCCCGGCATGGTGCTCGGCCTGCCCGACGGCTACCAGCGGGACTTCCCCGCGGAGATCCGCTCGCTGACCGGCTCCACCCGCGGGGTCCTGCTCGCCCAGCAGACCGCCGCCAATCTCCACGCCGGCGTCGGCGACACGGTCACCGTCGAACTGCCGGGCGGCAGACCGGCGACCGTGACGGTCGCCGGGGTGGTCGACCTTCCCCAGGCAGACTCCCTGTTCCAGAAGGTCGGCGCCCCGCCGCAGTCCCAGCCGACCGCACCGCCCGACAACGTCCTGCTGCTGCCTTCGGCGATGTTCGCCACGCTCACCGCGCAGGAGAAGGCGTCCGACCCGGCCTCCGTCACCACCCAGCTCCACGTCCGCCGCGACGGCACGCTGCCGGCCGACCCTGCTGCCGCCTACACCGACGTCACCGGAGCCGCGCACAACCTCGAGGCCCACACGGCCGGCGGGGCACTCGTGGGCGACAATCTCGGCGCGGCGCTGGACGCGGCGCGCCAGGACGCCCTGTACGCGCAGATCCTGTTCCTGTTCCTCGGTGTTCCCGGGGTGGTCCTGGCCGCGCTGCTGACGGCGTCCGTCGCCGGCGCAGGTGGTGAGCGGCGTCGCCGGGAACAGGCACTGCTGCGCACCCGGGGTCTGCGCGCCCGTCAGGTGGCGGCAGCCGCTGCCGGTGAGGCCCTGGCCGTCGGCCTGTGCGGTGGGGTGGTGGGGCTGGGCCTCGCGGCGCTCGCCGGGAAACTTGCCTTCGGCGCCGGGTCGTTCGGCGCCACCACCGCTTCGGCTGCGGGCTGGTTCTCCGGGGCGCTGCTGCTCGGCCTGGCCATCGCCTGCGCCACGGTGCTGGTGCCGGCGGTGCGGGATCTGCGCGGCGTGTCCGTCGCCGAGGCCCGCTCCGGCATCGACCGGGGGCGTACAGCGTGGTGGATGCGGTGCGGCGTGGATTTCCTGCTCATCGCCGTCGCGTTCCTGGTGTTCCGGGCGTCCAGCGGCAATCAGTACGCCCTGGTCCTGGCGCCGGAGGGTGTCGCGGCCGTCTCCGTGTCCTACTGGGCGTTCCTGGGCCCTTCGCTTCTGTGGCTGGGCTCCGCGCTGCTGCTGTGGCGGCTGGTGTCCTGGGCCCTCGCCCATGGGCGCGGCCCGCTGGCCCGCGCGGTGCGGCCGCTGACCGGCACACTGGCGGGCACCACCGCGGCCGGCATGTCCCGTGGGCGCCGCCCACTGGCCCGCGCCGTGGTCCTGCTCGCGCTGGCGGTGTCCTTCGCGGCGTCCACAGCCACATTCAACGCGACATACAAACAGCAGGCCGAGGTGGACGCCCGGCTGACCAACGGCGCGGACGTGACGGTCGCCCAGTCACCGGGGACCTACGTCGGCCCGGACGCAGCGCAAGGACTTGCCGTCGCCGGCGTCCGCCATGTGGAACCCCTCCAGCACCGATTCGCCTATGTCGGCTCGGACCTGCAGGACCTCTACGGCGTCCGCCCGACCACCATCGCCTCGGCCACGTCGCTGCAGGACGCCTACTTCGCGGGCGGCACCGCAAAGAGCCTGATGGACACCCTTGCCGCGCATCCCGACTCGGTGCTGGTCAGCGAGGAGACCGTGAAGGACTTCCAGTTGGTGCCCGGGGACACCCTCAATCTGCGGCTCCAGGACAGCCGCAGCAAGGCCCTGCACACCGTGCCGTTCCGCTATGCGGGGGTCGTCAAGGAGTTCCCCACCGCCCCCAGTGACAGCTTCTTCGTCGCCAACGCGAGCTACGTGGCGCGGGCCACGGGCAGTGACGCGATCGGTGCGTTCCTCGTGGACACCGGCGGCACCGGCCAGAAGGACGTCGCCACCCGGCTGCACCACGCGCTCGGGACATCCGCGACCGTCACGGACATCACGCGGACCCGCTCCACCGTGGGTTCCAGTCTGACCTCGGTGGACCTGTCGGGTCTGACCCGGATCGAGCTGGTCTTCGCCGTCCTGCTGGCTGCCGGGGCGGGGGGCATCGTCCTCGCTCTCGGCCTGGCGGAACGGCGGCGGACCTTCGCGATAGCCACCGTGCTGGGGGCCTCGCGCCGTCAACTGCGGGGCCTGGCCTTCAGCGAGGCGGGGGTGCTGACGGTGGCAGGGCTGGCCGGAGGTGTGCTGATCGGGTGGGCGCTGTCGCAGATGCTCGTCAAGGTCCTGACCGGCGTCTTCGACCCGCCACCGGCAAGCATCGCGGTGCCGTGGGCCTACCTCGTCCTCACTCTCCTGATCGCCGTCGCGGCGATCGCGGGCGCCGCCATGAACGCGACGCGTCGTGCCACCCGGCCGGCCGTCGAAGAACTCCGCGATCTGTGACACCGGCGCGGCACCGGCCGCGGCGGGAACCGTGTCCCTCGAACGGGACCCGCCGCGAGCCGTCCGAGGCCGCCGCACAGCCGGGCGCCGCCGCGTCCGGAGCAGGACGCCCTACCCTTCGCAGCATGGCCGCACCGTCTTCCCCGCAGACCAGGATCCTCGTCATCGAGGACGACGAAGTGATCGGCCGGCACCTGGAGACCGGCCTGCGGGGCGGCGGCTACGCCTGCACTTGGTGCCGCACCGGCACCAGCGGCATCGCCGAGGTGTCCCGCACCGACCCGGACGTGGTCCTGCTCGACCTGGGCCTGCCCGACAGTGACGGCGTCGACGTCGCACGCCGGCTGCGCACCGACTGCCCGTCGCTGCTCATCGTGATCCTGACGGCACGAAGCGACGAGATCGACGTGATCGCCGGGCTCGACGCGGGCGCGGACGACTACCTCGTCAAGCCGTTCAGTCTCTCGGTGCTGCTGGCCCGGCTCCGGGCGCACCTGCGGCGCCGACCATCGGTCGCCGCACCCCAGGAGGGCCCGGTGCTGGTGGGTGACCTGACCGTCGACGTCGAGGCGCGGCGCTGCCTGCTCGGTGATCACGAAGTGATGCTGCGCCCCAAGGAGTTCGAGGTGCTCGCGCTGCTGGCCCGGCGCTCCGGGACGGCTGTGTCCCGGGAGACGCTGATGGCGCAGGTGTGGGACGAGAACTGGTTCGGTCCCACGAAGACCCTGGACGTCACCATCGCGTCGCTGCGCCGCCGGCTGAACGAGAGTGCCGCCGCCGGTCGGCCAGGGGTCCGCCCGCCTGACATCACAACCCTGCGGGGGCACGGGTACCGGCTTGAGTCGAGTGGCTCCTCCCCCGGACTCGGCAAGGAGGCGAACGGACCGACCGACGGTGCGTGAGCGAGGCCGGGGGCCCCTTGGCGGGCGGAAAGCCGGCGAACGGCTCCACGGGAACCCCGAGCGGAGCTACTACGTCTTGTAGGTCAAAGCATCCGCGAGGCTCGCCGTCGGAAGGGACGCCGCATGCACCAGGTGCCCGACGACGGCCGCCCCCCGAAAGCCGGCCCGGCCGGACCGGCCGTCACGAAGCCTTGCCGCCGTGCGCCTCACTGTCGGACAGCAGTCGCTGCAGCATCTGCTCGTCCGCCGTGGAGAGTTCGGAGACGAAGCGGGCCAGCACGGCCTCCCGGTCCGATCCGGCGTCGAGCAGGGTGCGCATCCGCTGGGCGGTGTGGGACGCCTCGTCGCGCGTCGCCGCGTAGGCGTAGCCGCGCCCTTGCCGGTGACGGTGCACCGCGCCCTTTTCGTGCAGCCGGACCAGGATCGTGAGGACGGTGGTGTAGGCCAGGTCTCCTGACAGTCGCTGCTGCACCTGGCCGGCCGTCATCGGTTCGCGCGCGGCCCAGAGGGCCGCGAGGACGTCACGTTCGAGCTCTCCGCGTGCACGACGGGGCGTCGCACCGGACTCGTCACGCTTGTCGGGCACTGCGCTCGCCCCTTTCTCGACTCGGCCCCTCAGGCTACCGCCGGACACCCTGACGCCTGTAGCGGGCAGAAGCGCACGGGAGCGGCGCCATCTACTACATGTTGTAGAGTTTCGCCGCTCCCACCAGCGCACGGAGGAAATCCCATGTCGAACGTCCGCGGAATGGTTGACCCGAGCACGGCGGACGCCGTCCCCCTCTCCGAGCCGCTGAACACCCCGGGCAGAGTCGTGATCATCTCCGCCAGCATGGGAGCAGGACACGACGGCGCCGCCGCCGAGCTGGCCCGGCGCATCTCTCTCAGCGGCACCCCTGTGGACCGGTTCGACCTCCTCGACCTGCTGCCGGCACACCTGGGCCGGGCTCTCGGCACCGCCTACCACCGGCTCCTGGTCCACGCGCCCTGGGCCTACCAGCGGATCTACAGCAGTACCGAGCAGGCGGGCGGGACCGGCCCGGCGGCCGGCGCCCTGCTCCGTGTCGCCGAACGGCGGGTGCTGCGGGCGCTGCCCCCCGATACGAGCGTGATCGTCTCCACCTACCCCGGCGCGAGCCGCATTCTCGGCGCGCTGCGCCTGGGCGGCCGGCTGGGCGTGCCCGTCCTCACCTACCTGACCGACTTCTCCGTGCATCCGCTCTGGGTGGCGCCGGGCGTCGACGCCCACTTGGCCGCGCACGCCGTTCCCGCAGCCCAGGCGCGTGCCCTGGGTGCGTCCGACGTACGGGTGTGCGGGCCGGTCACCGATCCGCGATTCGCTCCGGCCGGCCCGCAGGAACGGCGAGCGGCGCGCGCCCGGCTGGGTCTGCCGGAGGATGCTCCGCTGGCTCTGCTGGTCGCGGGCTCCTGGGGCGTGGGGCCGGTGCGGCAGGTCGCGGCGGAGATACGTGCCGGCGGTGCCGCGATCCCGGTCGTCGTCTGCGGCCGCAACACCTCCCTGGCCGAACGGCTGCGGGCGGACGACATCGGGCATGTCTTCGGGTGGACCGACGACATGCCCGCGCTCATGAACGCCGCGGACGTCCTGGTGCAGAACGCGGGCGGTCTCACCTCGCTGGAGGCGTTCGCCTGCGGGCTTCCGGTCGCCAGTTACCGCTGCATCCCCGGTCACGGTCTGACGAACGCGGCCGCGTTGGACGAGGCAGGGCTCGCCGCGTGGATACGTACGCCCGACGCTCTCGCCCCTGGTCTCGCGGATCTCATCCACGGCCCACGAGGACTGCTGCAACGGGCCGCAGGACTGGCCCTGTTCGCCGCCGGACCGGACACCGGCCCCGCGGCCGCCGTCCTGAGGGCGGGTCGGAGCGGCGCATCCGTCCCGCACCCCGGCAGCGTGACCGCACGGCGCCCGCTCCTCCCCCGGACGCCCCGGCCGCGTCTCGCGGTGTACCGGCTGGCCGCCACCGTCGCCGTGGCGTGCGGGCTGTGGGCAGGCGGCGTCGGGCTGGGGATGGCGGCCACCGCGCACGACTATCCAGGTCTGATGCGCGCGATCGACCACCGACTCGACCCCGACGACTTCACACCCGCCCCGACGTTCGAGGGAAGCCAGCCGTGACCACCGCCCGATTCCTGCGCACCACCGCCCTGGTGGCGCTGCCCGCGCTCGCGGCCGCCCATGCGGCGCCCGTCGTCTCCACGTTCGGACCGCTGCGCAACCGCGTCATGCCCCGCCTGGCCGGGCAGGGCCGAAGCGACCATGTGGCCCTCACGTTCGACGACGGCCCGGACCCGCTGTCCACCCCCTTCTTCCTGCGGCTGCTCGCCGCCCGACGGGTGCATGCCACCTTCTTCCTCCTGGGCAGCGAGGCGCGCCGCTCCCCCGGCCTGGTCCGCGACATCGCCCTGGCGGGACATGAGATCGCCGTCCACGGCTGGCGCCACCGGCCGCTGCTGCTGCGCGGTCCCCGAGCCACGTACGACGACCTGGCCCGCGCCCGTGACCTGGTCGCCGACCTCACCGGCCGGCAGCCCCGGTTGTTCCGGCCGCCGTACGGTGTCATGACCACTGCCGCGCACTTGACCGCGCGCCGACTGGGCCTGACGCCGGTGCTGTGGACGTGCTGGGGCGAGGACTGGAGAGCGCGTGCCACCCCGCGGTCCGTCCACCGCACGGTGACCGCCGATCTGCGCGGCGGCGGCACGATCCTGCTCCATGACTCCGACTGCACGTCCGCTCCGGGTGCCTGGCGGTCCGCCCTCGGCGCTCTGCCGCACATCCTCGACACCTGCCAGGAGAGCGGCCTGACCGTGGGACCACTGCGTGACCACTGGGCGGGCGGGCCGTCGCGCGCCCGCTCCGAGCCGTAAGGGCCGATCCGTCGTCCGCGCGGCCAGTGGTACCGGGGTACTACCGGCCGGCCGATGATCGGCCCCCGGTACCACGGATCGCGCCGTGGCGGAACTTAGCGTTGCAGGTGAGGCGGTCGGGCGGTCCGACCCACGACGACCCAGGAGCGTCCGATGATCGAGGCACACCAGCTGACGAAGCGGTACGGGGAGAAGACCGCGGTCGACGCACTGGACTTCACGGTGCGCCCCGGCACCGTCACCGGGTTCCTGGGTCCGAACGGCGCGGGCAAGTCCACCACCATGCGGATGATCGTCGGGCTGGACGCGCCCACCAGTGGATCGGTGCAGGTCAACGGCCGTCGCTACGCCGGGCACGCCGCGCCGCTCCAGGAGGTCGGCGCGCTGCTGGAGGCCAAGTCGATCCACCCCGGCCGGTCGGCGTTCAACCATCTGATGGCCCAGGCCCACACCCACGGCATTCCCCGCAGCCGTGTGGAGGAGGTCATCGAGCTCACCGGCCTGCAGTCGGTCGCCAGGAAGCGCGCCGGCGCGTTCTCCCTGGGCATGGGACAGCGCCTGGGCATCGCGGCGGCTCTGCTGGGTGACCCGGCGACCGTGATGCTGGACGAACCCGTCAACGGTCTGGATCCGGAGGGCGTCCTGTGGATCCGCAACCTCCTCACCGGGCTCGCCGCCGAGGGCCGCACCGTCTTCGTCTCCTCGCACCTCATGAGTGAGGTCGCGCTCGTCGCGGACCACCTGATCATCGTCGGACGCGGCCGGCTGCTGGCGGACACCACGGTCCGGGAACTGGTCCGGCAGGCCGGCGGTGACGTGGTCAAGGTGGCGACCGGCGACCCCGCCCGGCTCCGCGAGGTCCTGGCCGGGCCGGGTGTGGAGATCACCGGACGGTCCGGCTCCGAGGAGCTTCTGGTGACCGGTCTGTCGGCACGTGCGATCGGGCTCAGGGCCGCCGGGCACGGCATCGCGCTGTTCGAGCTGGCCCCGCGGACGATCTCTTTGGAGGAGGCGTTCATGGACCTGACCAAGGACGCCGTGGAGTACCACGGCTCCGTGACCGGCATCGAGACCCTCAGGAGTGCCGCATGAGCACCATCGCGCCCGACACGGTTCCCGCGCCGTCCGCCGTACTGCCCGAACGGCCCGCCTACAAGGTGACCGCGGCGCGTGTGCTGCGCTCGGAGTGGGCCAAGCTGTGGTCGCTGCGCTCCAGTTGGATCACCCTCGGGCTGGGCCTGCTGTTCCTGGTCGCGTTCGGTCTGATCGCCGCGTTCCAGTTCAAGTCGAGGATCTCCTCGGGCCGGCCCATGGACCACGACTTCGCGGATGCCACCGCCTTGAGCCTGTCGCTGTTCGGCACCAACTTCGCCCAGCTGGCGCTCGGCGTCCTGGGGGTGCTGGTCGCCGCGGGCGAGTACTCCACCGGCATGATCCGCTCGACCCTGGCCGCCGTACCGCGCCGCCTCCCGGTGCTGTGGTCCAAGGCCGCGGTCTTCGGCGTGATCGCGCTCGTGCTGAGCACGGCCGGGGTCTTCGCCACCTTCCTCGCCGACAGCGGCATCGTCGCGCAGACCCGGGCGGCGATGACGCTCTCGGATGCGGGCGTGGTCCGCAGCCTGCTGGGTGCGGCGCTCTACCTCGGCCTGGTCGGCGTGATCGGTGTCGCCCTGGGTGCGCTCCTGCGTTCGGTGGCGGGCGGCATCTCGGTGCTGGTGGCCTCGCTCATGCTCGTTCCCGGCCTGGTGTCGCTCCTGCCCACCTCGTGGCAGGACAACATCAGCCCCTACCTGCCCAGCAACGCGGGCGAGGCGATGTTCACCCTGCACCACGACGCGACGACGCTGTCACCGCTCGCCGGCCTGGTGGTCTTCGTGGTGTGGACGGCGGCCGCGCTGGCCGGCGCCGCCGTCCGCCTGGTGCGCACCGACGTGTGAGCAGCGTGGTCCCGCGGCATCCGGTCCGTTCCGGGTGCCGCGACGGCCTTTCCCCGCCGACGATGAACGAGTGACATCCATGAGCCATCAGGACACCGCCCCTTTCGACCCGGGCCTGCCGCCGGCCGCGGACGGCGATCCGCTGTCGGGCCATCCGGTCTTCCTGCGTTTGGCCGGGGTCGGTCAGCGTGTGCGGCAGGCGGACCGCGACCATCCGTGGGTGCTGGACACGCTGGTGGTGATCGTGGTCCTGCTGGTGTTCTGCGTTCCCGATCTGGTCCACGACGACGACGGCCCGCGCGAGCACCGGATCGCCTTCACCCAGTTGCCGCTGCCCGCGACGGTGCTGTTGCAGGCGGGTCTGCTGCTGCCCTTGCTGTGGCGGCGCAGGCGCCCGGCGACCGCCTTCGGCGCTGTCATGGCGGTGTTCGTGGTGCAGTGGGCCCTCGGCGCGGTGCTCCGGGCGGACGTCGCCCTGCTGGTCGCCCTGTACAGCCTGGCGTTGCACGGGCGGCTGCGGCAGTTGGCGTGGGCCTGCGTGGCGATGGCCGGGGGCCTGGCGCTGGTGGCGGTACGGCTGTCCGCCGCGGTGTCCTTCTGGGATTCGTCGTTCTTCCTGTTCAGTACCGCGACCGCGGCCGTCGCGGTCGGCATCGCGGTACGGATCCGCCGTGCCCAGCTGGCCGGCCTGCGGGAGCGGGCGGCCCGCCTGGAGGTCGAGAGGGATCAGCGCAGCAGGCTTGCCGCGGCGAGCGAACGCACCCGCGTGGCCCGTGAGATGCACGACATCATCGGGCACAACCTCTCCGTGATCGTCACACTGGCCGACGGCGGCGCGTACGCGGTGGCGGCCTCCCCCGAGCGCGGCCGGGAGGCCCTGACGCTGATCGGTGACACCGGCCGGCAGGCGCTGGGCGAGCTGCGCCGTCTGCTCGGCGTGCTGCGTGACCAGACGGCGCACCAGGCTCCGGAGCTGAACCCTCAGCCGGGCATCGCCGACATCGACGCCCTGTGCTCCCGGATCCGCGCGGCCGGACCCGAGGTCGTCTACACAGCGGGCGGCGACCTGGACACCCTGGACCGCGGCTTGCAGCTGATGGCCTACCGCATCGCGCAGGAAGCACTCACCAACACCCTCAAGCACGCCGGACCGCAGACGCGGGCACACCTCACGGTGGCCGCCGACAGTGCCCGGCTGCGGGTCCGCGTCGAGGACAGCGGGCCGCCCGGCGAGGCTCCGCGCCTCCGGCCGGGAGAGGAGGGGCACGGGCTCGCGGGCATGCGAGAGCGCGCCGCCCTCTACGGCGGAACGGTCACGGCGGGCCCCGGCTCCGACGGCGGCTGGACGGTGGTGGCCGTCCTCGAACTCCCCCAAGAGCTCGACACCGTGGGCGGCCTGACATGACCACAGTTCTGATCGTGGACGATCAGCCCTTGCAACGCTACGGCTTCCGCATGCTCCTCGAGAGCCAGCCGGGGACGGACGTGGTCGGCGAGGCCGGGCACGGCACCGAGGCGGTGCGGCTGGCCGCGGAGGTGAGACCGGACGTCGTGCTGATGGACATCCGGATGCCCGGCATGGACGGCATCGAGGCCACACGCCTCATCGTCGGCACGGGAGGACGCTCACGTGTCCTCGTCCTGACCACCTTCGACCTCGACGAGTACGCCCATGCCGCACTGCGCGCCGGGGCAAGCGGGTTCCTGCTCAAGGACGCCCGCCCCGAGGAGTTGCTGGCGGGGATCCGTGCGGTCGCGGAAGGCGACGCGGTCGTCGCCCCGGCCGTGACCCGGCGCCTTCTCGACGCCTACGCCCACCACCTGCCGGCTCGCCCTCCCGGTGCCGCGGCGGCCGACGACCCCCGGCTGAACGCCCTGACCGGACGCGAGCGGGAGATCCTGGTCGCCATCGGAAAGGGGTGGACGAACGGCGAGATCGCGGAGCGTCTGGTCCTGTCGGAATCGACCGTCAAGACCCATGTCGGGCGGGTGCTGATGAAGGTCGGTGCCCGCGACCGCGTGCAGGCCGTCATCTTCGCCTACGACCTGGGGCTCACCCGGCCGAGTCCACCCGAATGACCTCGGCCGGCAGGCCGCACTCCCCCACATACTCTCCCAGGGCAGGGGTGGTTGACGGCGCAGATCGGACTTCCGGGGCCCGGGAGAGTCGGACAGGGGCGAGCGTTGACCCTCACGTGGCGTGATGCCGCATTGTCGGTGACGTGGAGGAGCACCTGACCGTGGGACGTGTGGCCGAGCTGGCCGGCGTGAGCGTCCGCACGCTGCACCACTATGACGAGATCGGCCTCGTGCAACCGTCCGCGCGGACCGCTGCCGGTTACCGGGCCTACTCGGCTCGCGACGTGGAGCGACTGCGGGAGGTGCTTGCCTACCGGCGGCTGGGTTTCGGATTGCGCGACATTGCGGATCTGGTTCACGACCCGGCCACCGACGCGGCCGCGCACCTGCGCCGGCTGCGCGGTCTGCTGCTGGAACAGCGCGAGCGCGCCGCTGCCATGGTGACGGCCATCGACATAGAACTGGAGGCACGGGCCATGGGCATCAGGACGACGCCTGAGGAACAACTGACAATGTTCGGAGCGCAGTTGTACGAAGTGATCGGATCCGCCTACCCAGCGACACGGCGCACCGAGCCGCGGATCGCCGCGAAGATCTGGGAGGCGCTGGGGGACGCGACGACGGTACTGAACGTCGGCGCGGGCACCGGCTCCTACGAGCCACCCGACCGCGACGTGACCGCGGTGGAACCGTCGGCGGTCATGCGGGCGCAGCGTCCCACGGGCGCGGCGCCGTGCGTGGCCGCCACGGCGGAGAGCCTCCCGTTCGAGGACCAGTCCTTCGACGCGGCGATGGCCTTCAGCACCGTTCATCACTGGCAGGACCCGATCGCCGGGCTGCGCGAGATGCGGCGCGTGGCCCGCCGCGTGGTGGTGTTCACGCACGACACCGGTGACACCGGATGGCGTCACCGGTTCTGGCTTACCCGCGACTACCTGCCTGAGGTCGCCGGCCTCGTCGCCGGCCGGCCCTCGGTGGACCAGCTGGCCCGCGCGATCGGAGCTCGCATGGAGCCGGTACTCATCCCGTGGGACTGCGCTGACGGCTTCCTCGAGGCCTACTGGCGCCGGCCCGAGGCGTACCTGGATGAACAGGTGCGCCGCGCGGTGTCGGTATGGACCAGAGTCGGGCCGGAGGCCGAGCAGCGGGCAGTGAACAGCCTGCGCGACGACCTTTCCTCAGGCCGCTGGGCCGAGCGCAACCGTGACCTCGTCGATCTCGACGCAGCAGAGCTCGGCCTCCGCCTGCTCGTAGCCTGAACCCTCATGACCGCGGGACCGGGCTGGACCTGGAACCCGGTCACAGGGCGGTGGGGTGGCAGAACGACCCGTTTCTGGAGTGGCGTGAGATGTGCGGCCGTGACAGCGACAGCGACGGGTGATCGGCGAGGCTGCGCGATCGCTGCGTGGCGGGGCCGGCTTCTTCGACCAGGCGGTGCGCGATTCCGCGGCCCTGAACGAGGGACGGCTCGGTCCGGCCGAGGTGGGCCGGCCCGGACCGTCGTCGTCTCGGCTACTCGTTGCGTGCCGTCTCCGGTCCCGTGATGCGCCGGAGAAGCGGCATCGTGGATGCGATGACCCCCAGCGAGGCCACGAGCCCGGTGAGCACGATCGCGTAGTACTGGATCCCCGGTGCCTGGACCGAGTATCCGAACTGGGCCTGCAGGAAGAGCTGAGCGGCCAGGAAGCCCGTGCCGATCGCCACGGCGGAGACCACCAGGAGTGGCACGGCGGACTCCAGAAGCACCACGCGCCGCAGCATCCCGAGCGGTGTGCCGGTCAGCCGCAGCAGGCTGAAGGGGCGTTTGCGGTCGCGCAGGCCTCCGGCCACGTTCACCGCCAGGCTGCAGCCGGCGATGGGGAAACTCACCAGGACGACCACGTCGGCCAGTTGCCGGTAGCCGGCGAGCTGTGCGCCCATTTCGGCGTGATCCTCCTCGACGGTCCGTGGGACGTCCTGGCCGGGGTACGCGTTCATGAGGATGGTGCGCGCGCGTTCGATCGCCGTTGTCGAGCCGTCGGTGGCCACGACGATCTCCACGACCGGAAGGCGGGCGAGGCGTGGGGCGGAGATCCCGGCGGCGGGCCATGCCTCGGGCCAGTGCTCCCATTCATAGGTCCCGAAGGTGCCGAAGTACTGGGCGACCGACGCCGCTTCGGCTCCGGAGGCGCAGGTGTTGTGGGCCGGCATCGTCGCGAGTTGCGCGCACGAGGCCAGACCCGCCACCAGCGGTGTCGTGGAACCCTGGCCGTCGTAGCCGGGATCCGGTGTGCCGAGCGGGTTCGTGTGGATCACCAACACGCCCGTGACGCCCGGTACGGAGTTCAGGTCGTCGAGGGCCGCCTTCGAGGGAGGGGGCACGCTGCCGATCGGACGCCCTGTCGCGTGGTCGAAGTCGTAGACGTAATGGGTGTCGACGGCGCCGGCGACGGCGCGAGCGGCCGGCGGGATGCCGCGTTCGGCGTTCAGCGCGCCGATGATCCCGACGGCGGTGCTGGTCACGCACAGGGCGAGGACCAGTCCGCTGACGGCGCGGAAGCCTGCCTTCGGGTCGTCCGCGAGCCGCCGCCCCGCGACGAGCAGCGCCGGCCTGCTGGTGGCCCGGGCCAGGACTCGGGCCCCGCCCATGGTCAGCCACGGGCCGGCGATCACGAGTCCGGTGAGGACCAGCAGGATTCCCGAGACGAAGACCACGATCTGGCCGTCGGTGCTCTCGGGCACCCGGCCGATGACCCAGGAGAGTTCGGCGATGCCGGCGACCAGTGGGATCACCCGGTGGATCCGCGGCGGGCGGGGCGTGACGCGCCGGGTGACCCCCAGCGGGGAGACCTGTACGCGCCGCAGGGCGATCCGGGCCGCGATCGCGGCCCCTACGGGGACGGCGACGGCGACGAGAAGGACGTTGCCGGTGGAGAGCGTGAGGTCGTCGGCGAAGTACGGCGTCCCGGTGAGGTCGACAGCTGCCAACTGCGTGCGGAACAAGGAGAAGAGGCCGAAACCGGCGGCGGTGCCGATGACCGCGGCGACCGTTGATTCGACGGTCGCTATCACCGTGATCTGCCGCGGCGTGGCGCCGACCAGGCGCATCGCGGCGAAGCGCTGCTCGCGGCGGGCGGCCGCCAGCCGGGTGGCCGTGCCGATGAGGATGAGCACGGGGAAGATCAGGGCGGTGCCCGCGACGGAGAGGATGAGCTTGATCCCGCTGTTGTCGATGCCTGCCCTGACCGTGCAGTTCGTGCCGTTGCAGTTGCCGGGTGCGACGGTGGTGATCGAGGTGACCCGGGTCGCCCCGGGCCGCTTCGCCAACTCGTCGGGGTGGTGGCCGATGACGACGACCAGGGAGTCGGGGCCCGGGAGTGCCGCCGTGCCGACCGTACCGACCTCGTGGCCGGGGTAACGGTCGGCGAGTTCGGCGGCCGGGGTGGAGTGGAGGAGCTTGCCGAGGGCCGGCGACACGTAGAACTCGCCCGGTCCTGGAAGGCGCGGAAGTCCGGGTGGGACCGGGGCGTTCGGGCCGGTGGCGGCGACGTCGACACGGCCGATGAGCCTGCCGTCGAAGCGGTCGGCCCTGAGCAGCCACCACAGCGGGTCCGCGTCCGCGTCCGATTCCGCGGCCGACGCGTGTGGTGCGCTCTTGCCGGTGCCGGTGTTGAGCCAGGCGTTGCGGCTGTTCTGGGTGGCGGTGGCATTGACGGCCGCCAGGATGCTCAGCAGGAGGCCGACTCCCACGGCAACGGCGGCCGCGATGACGGCGAGCCGGGCGGCGGCCTCTCTGCCGCCGTTCAGGGTGAGGCGCAGGCCGAGGTTGATCACGAGGCGATCCGTCCGACGGACAGCGGCGTCACCGTGCCGTCGCGGACGACGACTTCGCGGCTTGCGAAGGCGGCCACCCGCGGCTCGTGGGTGACGAGGACGACGGTGGTGCCCTCCTGGCGCACGGAGTCGACCAGCAGGTCCATGACGTGCTCGCCGGTGAGTGAGTCGAGCGACCCGGTCGGCTCGTCGGCGAACAGCACGCGGGGCCGGGACACCAGGGCGCGGGCCAGGGCGACGCGTTGGGCCTGCCCGCCGGAGAGTTCGCCGGACCGGCGTCCCTCGAGCCCGTCCAGGCCGAGCCGTCCGAACCACCGCCGGGCCTCGGCGAGCGCGCTCGCCCTGCGGGACTTGGCGAGCAGCAGCGGCAGGGCGATGTTCTCCTCGGCGGTCAACTCGGGGACGAGCTGGCCGAACTGGAACACGAAGCCGAAGTGGTCCCGGCGCAGCGCGCTGCGCTCGGCTTCGCGCTCGGTGTCGAGACGCCGTCCGTCGAACCAGATCTCGCCGGCGTCGGGGACCAGGATCCCGGCCAGGCAGTGCAGCAGCGTGGATTTGCCGGACCCGCTGGGCCCGGTGACGGCCAGGATCTCGCCGGCGCGGACGGAGAGGTCGGCTCCCCGCAGCGCCGGGGTCTGCCCGAACGACAGGACGGCGTTGCGGGCTTCCACGAGCCGGCCTTCGTTCGAATTCATGAGCGGACCTCCGCGGTGAGGGCGGCGAGGCGTGCCACGGTCTGGTCGATCCACCGGAGGTCGGCCTCCAGGTGGTAGACGCCGTGGTCGGCGAGGAGCGAGTCGATGGTGCTGCCGGTCCTGCGCAGTTCGGTCAGTTCCCGCATCCGCTCCATGTGGGAGGCGCGCTGGATGTCGAGATAGGCGCGGGGGTCGCGCTCCAGCAGCAGCGCCAGTACGACCTTGGTGAACAGCACGGTCTGCAAGTGCGGTTCACCCGCCACGGGTTCGGTGAGCCAGGTCTCGACCTGCGTGACCCCCAGCTCGGTGATCACGTACCGCTTGCGGTCCGGGCCCGACCCGGGCTCGGCCTCGCCGACCTCGACCTTCCCGTCGCGGGCGAGGCGGCTCAAGGTCGAGTACACCTGCCCGGCGGGCAGCGGCTTGCCCCGGCCGAAGTAGGCGTCGTAATCGCGTTTGAGGTCGTAGCCGTGGCTCGACTCCCGTTCGAGGAGCCCGAGGAGCGCCAGAGGAACAGTCATACCTCAGTGTCTACACTCAGTATCTACTCGACGTCAACGAGCCTGCCGACGGGGGCCATTGGAGAGCGTGGGTGATGAGCGCGCGCCCATTGCGCCTTATAAGGCCGTCCTAAGGTTTCCTGAGAGTTCCCTTGAGTTCCGGACGGTCTGCTGGATCGCGGGCGCCGGCGGCCGCCGGTTCGCCCGTGAACCCGAAGGAGACCACGCATGAGCAGCAAGGCGCGTTGGATCACCGTGGCGGCCGCGGCCGCCACGGTGGGCTGCCTGACGGCGTCCGCAGTCGCGGCCCCGTCGCCCGGCCCGGCCAAGGCGGGGGCCGCCACAGCCGTCGAGGCGAAGGTCAAGCCGGGCACGTCCGGAACGGCCGCGGAGGCGGAGAAGGCAAAGAAGGCCGGAAAGCCTGGGAAGCCCGGGGGGCCCGAGGAGGACCGTGCACGGATCGCGGCGTCGCTGGCGAAGGGCATCGCCGCCCGCCTGAGCGTGAGCCTCGCGTCCGCGCAGGAAGCGGTGAAGGAACTGTTCGCGCTGGCCGACGGCCCGGGCGGCGGCACCGACCCGAACAGCCGTCAGTTCGCCGCCGTCGCCGGCAAGCTCGGAGCCACCCCCGCGGAACTCGAGAAGGCCCTCACCGAGACCAAGCGGGCCATCGGCGGACACGTCGAAGGCGGCAAGCACGGGGGCGAGGGCAAGCCGGGAGACGGCAAGACCGTCATCAAGCACGCGGGCTCGGACGGTGACGAGGCCGTGAAACTCTTCGCGGCGGGCGTCGCCACCCGGCTGGGTGTGGGGACCGCCGCGGCGGAGCGAGCGGTCAGGGAGCTGTTCACGCAGGCCGGCCGACCGGGCGGCATCGAGGTCGGCAGCACCAAGTTCCGGGCCATCGCCAAGGAACTCGGGGTCAGCGCGGCCCGGTTCGAGAAGGCCCTGTCCGGCACCAAGCAGGAGCTGGCCGCCCAGGGACCGTCCACGAAGGGCTGAGCCATCACGCGGGGCGGCCGGCCCGGAGCAGTCCGGTCCGGCCGCCCCTTATCCCTTGCTGACCTCACGGACGGGACGATGACGGCCATGCGTGTGCTGGTGGTGGACGACGACGACGCGGTGCGCCTGGCGCTCTCCCGGGCCCTGGCGCGGGACGGCCATGAGGTGGTCGAGGCGGCGGACGGGACGGGGGCCCTGGCGGCACTCGGGGCCGGCCGCGCTGACGCCGTCATCCTCGACGTGCTGATGCCGGAGCCCAACGGGCTGGAGGTGTGCCGGAGGATCCGGGCACGGGGCGACCGCGTGCCGATCCTGATGCTCACGGCACGCGACCTCGTCGAGGACCGCGTGGCCGGACTGGACGCGGGCGCCGACGACTACCTGGTCAAGCCCTTCGCCCTGGACGAGCTCAGGGCTCGTGTCCGTGCGCTGCTGCGCCGCGGCGGCCCTCCGCAGGCGGAGCTGATCCGCTTCGCCGACCTGGAACTGGACGTGGCCGCCTGCCGCGCACGCCGCGGCGATCGGACGCTGGAACTCACCCGTACCGAGTACGCCCTGTTCGAGCTCTTCCTCCGCAACCCCCATCGCGTACTGAGCCGCTCGCTGATCTTCGACGCGGTGTGGGGCTACGACTTCGGCCCGTCCTCCAACGCCCTGTGGGTCTACATCAGCTACCTGCGCGCCAAGCTGGAGGCCGACGGCGAACCACGACTGCTGCAGACCGTCCGCGGACTGGGCTACGTACTGCGGGAGGAGCCGTGACTCTGCGCAACCGGGTGGCCCTGGCCGGCGGCACCGTGGTCTTCGCGGCCCTGCTGCTGGCCTCGCTGGTCATCTACCCGTCGCTCAGTGCCGGGCTGCACCGGCAGAGCGACGACGTGCTGACGTCCGCCGCCGACCGTGACGCGTCGCAGCTGCTGAAGGACTTCAAGTTCAAGATGGAGCAGATGGAACGGGAAGGCACCCGCCTGACCGTGCCGACCTCGCCGGTCACCGTCGGCTCCACACAACTGCAGTTCGTGGCCCCGCCGGTCGCAGCCGGACCGGGCGGCGGCTTCCTTCCCGTCAGCAGCCACGACGTCGAGGTCGCGCGGGGCAGGGCGCCGGCGTATTTCCAGGACGCGGAGTACGAAGGCGTGACGTACCGCGTCTACACCGCGCCGTTGAGCGGCTGGGACGGTGCGCTGGTCAGAGCCGCCATCCGGCAGTCCGTCGTCAGCTCCACCCTGGACCGGCTCACCGTCCTCCTGGCCGTCATCACCGCCGGCGGCACCCTGCTGGCCGCGCTCGGCGCCCGCCTCGTGGCCGGCCGGGTACTGCGCCCCGTGCGGCAACTCACCGACACCGTCGAACACATCACGGCGACCCAGGACCTCACCGCGCGCATCGACGTGCACGGCCGCGACGAGATCGCCCGGCTGGCGCGCTCCTTCGCCGCGATGATGGCCGCGGTCGAGGAGTCGGTGACGGCACAACGACGGCTGGTCTCCGACGCCTCGCACGAACTGCGCACCCCTCTCACGAGTATCACCACCAACCTGGAACTGCTGAGCGAGGGGCCCGGCGTGGCCGACCCGCAGGCGCCCGCGCTGGTCGAGCAGGCCCGCACGCAGACCCGGGAACTCCGGGACCTGGTCAACGACCTGGTCGAACTGGCCCGCCACGGGCAGCAGCACCTTCACACCGAGGACACCCGCCTCGATCTCCTGGCCGAGCGGGTCGTCGCGCGTATCGCCCGGCGCGGCCCTCAGGCCACCCTGCGGACCGACCTGGCCCCGTGCCTGGTGCACGCCGATCCAGATGCGCTGGAACGGGCCCTCGGCAACCTCGTCGACAACGCGGTCAAGTGGAGCCCGGACGGCGGCCAGGTGCTGGTCCGAGTCGCCCCCGACGGCACGGTCACGGTCACCGACCAGGGCCCCGGCATCCCGGCGGACGACCTGCCCTTCGTCTTCGACCGCTTCTACCGCTCGCCGACCGCCAGGTCCCTACCCGGCTCCGGACTCGGGCTCGCCATCGTCAAACAGGTCGCCGAGATGCACGGCGGCCGCGTTACCGCCGAGCTGGCGGAGCACGGGCTGTGCATGCGGCTCCGCCTCCCTCCCGCAACGTGACCCCGGACTGAGGCCGGGCATCCCCGGCGCCGCAGGGCCGTGAACTGCGCGGACACTGCGCCGTTCAGATACGGCAGATACGCCCGGCCCATCATGAAGGCTCCGAATCGGCTGCATACAATGCTCACCATGCCCGGCTGAGGGACCCGGGCAAGGTGCAAGGGGGCGACATGCTGTGGTCACGCCGGCGCGCGGGGCGAGCAGCCCCGATGCTGCCTGTGCCGGGCACCTGCGCGAATCGGCGGCACGTCATCCGGACAGAGCGCCTACTCTGCTACACACCGGAGACCTCTCTGGACATCGCGGCCAGGTTGGCTGCCGCCGCAGACCCTGAAGCGCAGCGGTGGCTCGGTGTAGCCGAGCACGAGGCGACTGTCCACTTGGCTGATGCCCGCGTCCGCGAAGCTGTGGTGAACCTCCGCCCCGGTGACCCCGACTCCCTCAATGCGGCCCCGTGGACGCGGCAGATGCGTGCCGAGCCCTTTGAGCCCAGAGACGAAGCAGCGACTCTCATCGCTGTACGCCGTGACGACGGCAGATACGCCGGTTCCATCGACCTGCATCATGACCTCCAGCTGATCGGCGGATGCCTGGCCCCCCACGCACGCGGCACAGGGATGGGCACGGAACTGTTCCTGGCGGCCGCACTGCTCGCGCATACTCATTTCGGACTGCCGACCATCGGCGCGGGCTACGAGGTGACGAACACCGCGTCCGCCAGGGCGCTCGCCGCCGCCGGCTTCGTCCCCGCTGACGGGCCGCCGACCCACACCCTCGAAAACGGCCGCGAGATTGAGGCACGCTGGGTACAGCACGTTGCCGAGCGGCCGACCTCGCGGTGCCGCGGTGCCGGACCCACGACTCCGAGCAAGGCGAAGAGCGGCTCGGTCTCCGACAGCGCCTGACGTTCCCTGGTACAGCCGTACAGTTCGATGATCGCGATGCCCCAGCCGAAGGACAGCGCCCGACCGGCGCCCGCGTCCTCGCCGCGCGTCGTCGAACGTCGCCCAGGACACAGCGGCGATCGGGCCGCCTGCGCCGTCAATGGTGATGCCGACGATGTGACCGGCGAATCCTCGGTCATCCTGCTGGTGGCTTGCGGTAGGTGCCGAGGAGCAGGGCGCGCAGTGTGCGCAACGCCGGCGAGGTGTCGTCGTTGCGGGAGGCAAGGGCGATGGTCCGGTGCAGTCCTGGTGGTGCGAGCGCGCGTACCCCGAGAGGCACCGCGGACGACGCGGCCATCATCCGTGGCACCAGTCCTACTCCGAGGCCGGCGCTCACGAGCGCGCACACTGTGACGTAGGCCGGTGTCTCGCACACCACCACCGGCCGTACACCCGCGGCTCGCAGTGTCGCCTCGATGGCTCGCCGGTTCGGGTGGTCGGGGGTGCTGCTCACCAGAGGCTGACCCTCCAGTTCCGCCCACTCCAGCGGATTGGGGGCGGCCGCCAGCAGGTGCCCGGGGGCAGTGATCAGAACGAGGTCCTCCACCAGCAGAGGCTCGACCGCCACCCCTGTGGGCGGAGCCGGGTCCGGCCCTCCTTCATAGACGTGGGTCAGGGCGAGATCGGCATCTCCGGCGGCCACGGCGGCGACTCCCGCCGGGGGCTCGTACTCCGCGACGACCACATCCACCTGCGGATGCTCCCTACGGAGGGCGGTGAGTACGGGTGGCAGCAGGTGGATGCCCGCGGTCGTGAACGTGCCGATCCGCAGCCGGCCGCCCGCCGGCCCCGCCAGCTGCGACAATTCCAGGCGCGCGCGATCCATCTCGTCGAGAGCCCGACGAGCGTGACTGACGAGCACTTCACCGGCTGCCGTCAGACGTGCGCCGCGGTGCGTCCGCACCAGGAGCTCCGCTCCGGCCTCCCGTTCCAGCTTGGCCAGTTGCTGTGAGAGCGCGGGGGCGGTGTAGCCGAGGCGAGCGGCGGCCCGGGTGATGGAACCGGCCTCGGCCACGGCCACCAGTGCAGCGAGACGGGTCGAGTCGAACATTAAGCATCCCTTTGGGCTGGGCGTCAAGATTCCAAATACACCCTAAAGGCCACAAGGCTCCACGATGACAGGCATGAACCCACAGCTCATCACCTTCACTGGAGTGGCGGCCGGCATGGTCGTCATGCCCGGCGCGGACTTCACCGTGGTCGTGCGCAACGCGCTGGTGTCCCGCCGGACCGGAATCGCCACGGGCATCGGAGTCGCCTGCGGACTGCTGGTGCACACGATGCTCGCCGTCGCGGGGCTCGCGGCGGTACTGGTGGCCGTGCCGACGCTCTTCCTGCTGGTGCAGGTACTCGGCGGCGGCTACTTGGTCTACCTGGGCGCGCGGGTCCTCATCGCGGCGGCGCGCCAGGGCCGGCACACGGTGGAGCCGGCGCCCGGCCACGCATCACGCACCGCTCACGGAACCCTTCCGGGGCTGCGGCAGGGCTTCCTGACCAACGCGCTCAATCCCAAGGCGCCCGTCTTCTTCCTCAGCCTGCTCCCGCAGTTCGTGCCGCCCGGGCAGCCGGCGATGCCGCTGACGCTGATACTCAGTCTGATCGTCGTGACCCTGGCCCTGGTCTGGTTCCCCACCGTGGCGTTGCTGGTCGACAGGCTCGGTGCCTGGCTTCGCAGGCCGGCAGTGGCACGCCTGGTACAGACTGCGAGCGGCTCCATGCTGGTCGTTCTCGGAGCGGTACTGCTGACCGGGACCCATGTGTGATCACGTGTGTGCTCCTCCGCTCCCGGACGCCTCGCGGGACGAACCGGCGGATCCGTGACGCTCAGTGACACGGCAGGCCCGCTGCCGCTGCCAAGGAGGGCTGACCACCGAGGTCCACCTCGGTTCGCAAGGTCAGAGCGTCGTCAGGAGCTCGTCGACCATGGCCCCGATCCCGTCGAGCTGAACCATGAGGTGGCCCTTGTCCGGGAGCATGCGCAGCAGTGAGTTGGGCATCTGCTCACTGAGGCGGCGTCCGTGCGACGGCGGGACGACGCGGTCGGCTGCGCCGTGCCAGATGAAGCAGGGCACCTGGATGGCGATCAGGTCGAACCCCCAGGGGCGGACGAAGGCGAGGTCGTCGTCGAGCCATCCGTCGACTCCGTCCCGCAGGGCGTGGGCCCACTGCCCTGCCAGTTCCTCCGCCGGTCCTCCCTCCGCGTCCAAGGACATGGCTGTGCGTTCCTCGTCGGACAGCAAGGACGTCAGCATCGCGCGGACGGCGTCGACCGCATCGGGCCGCCGCATCGCGACGGCATCCGCTTCCAACGCGGGCCGCACAGCGGCTTCCCCTTGCAGGGCCAGCCCGAACTCCTTGATGTTCTGGTCCCCCATTTCCGACAGGAAGTCGAACCCGGGTGTGTCGTACGGCGCGAGGCTGCACGAAGCCGCCACGGCGGCCACCCGCCCGGGAAGCGCCGCGGCCGTGGCCAGTGCGTGCGGACCGCCACCGGAGTGGCCGAGGACGAGACAGCGCTCCTCCTCGAGGTGATCGAGCAGCGCCTCGACGTCGGCGGCGACGTCGAGGACCTTACGACCGGGCTTGCGGGTCGAGTCACCGTAGCCGGGACGGGAGAAGGTGACGAGGCGCAGGCCCCTGTCCCAGGCGTCTCTCTGCATGACGCGGTTCTGGGCCAGGGCGCCGGGTGTGCCGTGATGGTAAATCAGCGGAACACCTCCGGGAGGACCGGAAACGGCGATGTCGAGGTGCCTGCCGTCCGGCAGGGTGATGAGGGTCATTGCAGTTGTGCTCCAGGGGTTGGGCTGCACTCGGGAGCCGCTTCGGCAGCGGTGAGAGACAGCGATGTCCCGGTGCAGGCAGTGGCGCCAGGTGTCCCGTCGGCCTCGCGGGGGCCGGGCGTCGCTGCTCCTTCAGAAGGGCGGCAGCACCCGGATCTGTGCTCGGCAAGGCTCATCGAGGTGTCGCCGAACCTATATCGAATAGGTTGACTGGTCAACCTATGTCGAGTAGGCAGGTTCGCCCCGCATTCGCCCCGGCGGTCGCCGCCGACCCGGCCGCGTGCGGCCTCGAATTGCCGGCGAGCAGGCGAATTAGTTGCATCTTCAACCTCTCGTGATACGCTCCACCGAACAAACTCGTTGATGTGTCATCTATTTGACCATGGGCGAACCGACGGGGGATGTGCATACGCGGCTCAGGCGGAGCGTCTGTACCCAGGCTGCTTCACGTGCGCGCTGCACAGAGATCGATGCGGGAGATTCGGAGATCCGATGAGCAGTTCGACAGCTATGGCCCCCGGTCGGAACGCTGCCCGGCCGCGGCAGGACGCCCGGCGATGGTGGGCCCTGTCCGTGATCGCACTGGCGCAGCTCATGGTGGTGCTCGATGCCACCATCATGAGCATCGCGTTGCCCTCGGCCCAGCGTGACCTCGGGCTGACCGATGGCACCCGGCAGTGGGTCGTGACCGCATACACAGTGGCGTTCGGCGGGCTGCTCCTGGTCGGGGGCCGCGTCGCCGACCGTGTCGGCCGCAAACGGGCCTTCGTTGTCGGGCTGGTCGGGTTCGGTGCGGCCTCCGCGGTCGGCGGTGCGGCCGCCGGGCCCGCGATGCTGTTCGCGGCCCGTGCGGGACAGGGGTGCTTCGCCGCGCTCCTTGCTCCTTCCGCGCTCTCCCTGCTGGCCACGACCTTTACGGACGGCAAGGAACGCGCCAAGGCGTTCGGCGTCTTCGGAGCGCTGGCCGCTGCCGGCGGCGGGATCGGCCTCCTGCTCGGCGGCGTCCTGACGCAGTACCTCGACTGGCGCTGGTGCCTGTATGTCAATGTGGCCATCGCAGCCATAGGCGTGGTCGGCGCGGCGCTCTTCCTCGACCACCGCGCCGGACACCGCGCGGCCGGATTCGACGGGCCCGGGATCGTCCTGAGCAGCAGCGGCCTCGTCACCGTGGTGTACACGGTGAGCCGGGCGGAGTCCGACGGCTGGCTGTCCGGCACAGTCCTGCCTCTGCTCGCGGGTGGCGTCGTACTCCTTGCGGCGTTCACCTGGTGGCAGGCCCGCGCCGCCAGTCCCCTGCTTCCCTTGCGGATCATCGCCTCCCGCGCCCACGGCGGTCCCATGCTGACCCTGTGCCTGGCCATGGTCGGACTCTTCGGGGCGTTCTTCTTCCTCACCTACTACCTGCAGAACGTCCTCGGGTACTCCGCCCTGAAAAGCGGTTTCGCGTTCTTGCCGATGTCCGCGTTCATCCTTCTGACCTCCACTCAGCTCTCCGCCCGACTGCTGGCCCACGTCGCCCCGCGCCTGATGATCGCCCCGGGGCTGGCCATCGCCTCGCTCGGCATGCTGACCTTCACCACGCTGAGCGCCCGCTCCGCGTACGCCACCCACGTCCTGCCCGGCGCCGTACTCATCGGCTTCGGCATGGGCCTGGTCTTCATGCCCGTCATGGCCACCGCCACGGCAGGAGTCGCTCCCCAGGACGCGGGCGTCACCTCCGCCGCCGTGAGCACCGCGCAGCAGGTGGGTGGCTCCATAGGTACTGCCCTGTTGAACACGATCGCCACCAGCTCGGCCAGCCACTGGATCTCGACGCACCTCGCCGGGAACGGCGGGGCACAGGCGACCTCCGCTCAACGTCAAGCGATTGTCCGCGCCGGAGCGGTCCACGGTTTCACCACCGCCTTTTGGTGGGCGGCAGCCATCATGCTCGCCGGCGCGCTCGCCGCGGCCTTCGTGATCGACGTTCCTTCACCACGCCGCCGCGCGACGACGTGAACATCCCCACCGGACCCGATCACCCGCAGCTGTAGTCGCGGCGGACGGCCGGACCACAGCCGACGGGCGACGGAAGAGCCCGAGCCGGGACCCGCGTCGCCGGCCGCGCCTGCGCGCGACATCCACTACTGCCCCGGCAACCGGACCGACACATCGCAAGGTTGCTCATGACCCAAGAGAGCGCCGCCCGCGCGGAGATCCATATGAAGCGTCCAGGTTCCCCCACGGCCGTAGTCGCCGTGCTCGCCACCGCCGGTCTGCTGGCATCGTTGCTGCAGACACTGGTCGTCCCACTCATCCCGGACTTCCCCCTGCTGCTGGACACCTCGCCCCCGGGCGCCTCATGGGTGGTGACCATCACACTCATCACGGGTGCGGTTGTCACTCCTGTGAGCGGCCGCATCGGCGATCTCTTCGGCAAACGACGCGCTCTGCTGCTGACGCTTGCGGCGGCGGTCGTCGGATCGGTGGTTTCCGCGCTCACCAGTTCGCTGTGGCCGATGGTGATCGGCCGTGGACTGCAGGGTTGCGTGATCGGGGTGATACCGCTGGCTCTGGGTGTCTTCCGGGACGCGCTGCCGTCCGCCCGGATCAGTGGTGCGATCGCCTTCCTCAGCGCGATCCTCGGCCTGGGTGCCGTCGCGGGGATACCGCTGGCAGGCCTGGTCGCCGAGCACTTCGACTGGCACGTGCTGTTCTGGGCGTCGGCCCTGCTGGGCGCGCTCTGCGCCGTCCTCGTCGCGCTACTGGTCCCCCGGTCGCAACGGACCTCCACGGGACGGTTCGACGTTGTCGGCACCGTCGGTCTGACCGCGGGGTTGATCGGACTCCTGCTGCCGGTCGTCAACGCGGCGGAATGGGGTTGGCACAGCACCCGGACCCTCGGTCTGGGCGCCGCGGCGCTGCTGGTGCTGCTCGCCTGGGGCGCGCACCAGTTGCACACACGCTTCCCGATCGTGGATCTGCGGCTCGCCGCACAGCGCCCGGTTCTGATGACCAACCTGGCCACTGTGGGGATCGGGTTCGCGGTCTACACCATGCTTTTCGTGTTCCCGCAGGTCCTGCAGGCGCCGACCACCACCGGCTACGGATTTGGGCTGAGCCTCGTACGAGCCGGTGCCGCCGTCCTTCCCAACGGCCTGGCCGCGCTCCTCGTCGCCCCGGTCGCCACCCGCGTGGTCGCGAGGTACGGGGCACGACTCGCCATGATGGCGGGCTCGACGATCATGGCTGCCGGCTACGTCTTCATCGCGCTGCGCATGGGCAGCGTCACCGACTTCGTCATCGCCGCGACGGTGGTCGGGGCCGGAGCGGGCACAGCCATCGCGGCCACATCGATGCTGATCACGAACGCGGTCCCGGCGAGTGATACGGCGTCCGCCAACGGCGTCAACACCTTGATGCGGTCCGTCGGTGGTGCGGCCGCCGGCACGGTGCTGGTGCTGGTTCTGGCCCACTCCGCCATCGCGGTCGGCACGACGACGTTTCCCTCACAACAGGCGTTCCGCACCTCGTTCGTCGTGGCGGCCGCGGCGGCACTCGTCGGCCTGGCCCTCACCACCCTCGTACCGGGGCGCATGCCGGTCGGTCCGCGGGGAAGAGGGCCTCTTCAAGGGCAGGAACGCGACCGACATCACGCGGGAGATGCTCGTGCGGGCACCTGATCGTGAGCGGTGCACGACACAAGGTGACGTATCAACCTTTGATCTACACTGACGCGCATGACCGAGACATCCGCCTGGCTCAGCGCAACGGAACAGCAGGCCTGGCGCAGTTTCCTTCGCATGCGTGACAGGCTCACCGGTCAGCTGACACGTGAGCTGCTGACGGATTCGGGACTGTCCGCCGCGGATTACGGGGTGCTGGTGCAACTGACCGACATACCCGACGGCCGGCAGCCGGTGCTGGAACTGGCGAAGGCGCTGGAGTGGGAGAAGAGCCGGATGTCCCACCATGTCGACCGGATGGCCAAGCGCGGTCTCGTGGCCCGGGAGGAGTCGGTGGAGGACCGGCGAGTGTCCTTCGTGCTGATCACACCGGCCGGTCGTGAGGCCATCGCTGCCGCTGCGCCCCGTCATGTCGCAGCGGTTCGCCGACTCGTCGTCGACGCGTTGACGCCGGCGGAACTCGCGATGCTCGGCCAGATCTCGGACCGAATCCTCGAACGACTGGAGTGAACCAGGTCGCACCGGGGACCTGCGAACGCCGGGCGACGGTTCACGAGCCAACCGCTCAACGACTCGCCCCCGAAACCAATCGGGTGTGGTCCCCCGCCAAGACGGCGATCCGGTGGGGCTGCCGCCCCACCGGATCCGTCCACCGTCAGATCCTCAGCCAGGCATCGGTTGCGGATGCCCAGCGTTGCTGCGGGGACGGGCCCGAGAGCGAGGTCCGTTCGGGAAGACGGGCCACTCCCGGACCGCGCCCGCCACCCACGGGTCCAGCTCGTCCAGCAGTTTCACCACCTGATCGAAGTCGAGGGCGGGCCCGCGCAGGGTGTCGACGACGGTCTGCAGAGCTGCGACACCTGCCGTCTCCCACAAGCGCTTGGCCAAGACCTGAAGGCCGAACTCGAACCAGACGTAGTTCGAGCCGTCGCCCCGGAGCGAGTCACGCATGTCGGGCAAGGTGCGTACGGGCCACTGTCCGCCGGGAGAGGCCCAGGTGACTTCGAACGCCGTCTCCAGCCGTTCCGCCTGGTCGGGTTCCACCTCCTGGACGTACCCCTGCAGGCCGAGGTTCGCCGCCAGCTCGCTCAGCCACAACGAGACGCGCCCGTTGTCCCCCCAGGACGTCGATCCCATGTGCGCCAGGTGTGTCAGTTCGTGGGAAACCAGGAGGTCCGCGAAAGAACCGAGGTCGATCTCGTTCCCGTACACCTGGCGGAGGCGGTCGAGGCCCGCGGAGTCCACGTGCGGCGTGATCGCCTCGATGGCGGTGGTCCAGAACGCGGCGGGCCGCTGACCGACGACGATCCTGTCGAGTTCGACGTGCGGCATGCCGTACACGGGGAAGGTGGCCACCTGTTCCCAGTTCTCGGGGCCGACGACGAACAACGGAGGGGTCGCGGGCAGGACGACGGCTTCCTGGAGCCAGGCAACCGTACGCGCGGTCCGCTCCGCGACAGCGCGCCCCCGGGGTGCGCCGCCAGGGCTCGCGAAGACCCGGAAGGGAAAGCCGTCGAGCGACTCGAGCCCACGCAGGTCGTACGACGAGCCGGGTTGTGCGGTCATGTCCCGGTCCCCGGATTCAGGGGCGTCGCTTTGAGAGGTCATTGATGTTCTTCCTTGGAAGGGCGTCGTGGCCCTCTGCAGGGCTGGAGGAATGTGACTGCGGGTGTGTTCGGCGGACTGCCCTGCGTCCGCCGGCAGCGTCCGAAACCGCCCAGTTGTTCAAGGACACGGGATCCAACAGGGCGAGAGCAAGAGGGGCCTCCTGGAGATCGGTGTGGATTGCACCCCGAACTGCCAAGAGGCCCCCGCTTTCACCTCAGCGCGTGACGCGCTGCGGGGTGGCCGTGCCGTGGATGCGCTTGGCGTGCTTGGCGTACAGGCGCGGGGCCAGGACGGGCATGAGCAGTCGCGCGGGCAGCGGGGCCTCGGAGAGTATCGCCTTGATCACCTCGGGGTTGCCCTCGTACATCGCCATGCCGAAGATGACCGGGAGGGCCTTCTTCGGGGCCTCGGCCAGTCCGTGCTCACCCATCTTGTTCCACTCGGCCGCGGTGACGTGCTTCTCGGCGAGGGGCAGGATCCGCTCCTCCTCCATGGCCATGTGCTCCAGCAGGACGACCAGCAGCCGGTCGAGGACATCGGCGAGTCCGCTCCCGCCACGGGCAGTGGATCGCCACTGCGGCAGCAGGCGCGCGAGCTCGGCGTTGGCGGTCTCGATGGCGTGGTGCTGTTCCTCCATGGCCGGCACGATGGCCTTGGCCTCCTCCCCGCCCCGCTGGTCGAGCAGTGGCCAGAGGATCAGGTCCTCGCCCTCGTGGTGGAGGTGCAGAAGTCCGCTGAGGAGCTCGATGTGCGCGCCCACGACCTCCGAGCGCTCCGTGTCTCCCGGTGCGACAGCCCTGACGAGCCGCGGGAGCAGGCCGATCTCACGGCCGAAGAGGGTGTGCAGCACATACATGTCCCGCACGTCGGCCATGGGTTCATTGGTGGTAGGGCTCATGGGATTCTCCGTTGCTGGTTGCTGATGTCCGCCGGCAGTCCCGCCGGGCGGGCGCCGTTTCAGGTGTTCGGGTGATCAGGAAGCGATGCCGGTCGGCGGCACGAGCTGGATCTCCTTGACGGTGGAGTACTCGTACGCGGTCTCGGCGTGCACGTACTGGTCGAGGCCGGCGATTTCGTGGTGGCGTGCAACGCGGAAGCCGACGGTGATCTCGATGGTCTTGGCCAACACCCAGGACATCGCCAGGGAGTAGGCGGCGACGGCGAAGGCTCCGACGGCCTGCTTGCCGAGCTGTTCGGGGCCCGCGCCGGCCACGAGTCCATCGGTGGTGTCGAAGACGCCGATCAGGAGGGTGCCGACGAGGCCGCCGGCGGCGTGGACGCCGACCACGTCGAGGGAGTCGTCGTAGCCGAGGCGGTCCTTCAGGCCCACGGCCCAGGCGCAGACGACGCCGGCGGCGACCCCGATGGCAAGGGCGCCCCAGATGTTCACCGCGGCGCAGGCGGGGGTGATGGCGACGAGTCCCGCGACGGCGCCGGACGCGGCGCCGAGGGAGGTGAAGGCCCCGCTGCGCAGGCGTTCCCAGGCGAGCCAGCCCATCATGGCCGCGCCGGTGGCGACCTGGGTGTTCAGGAAGGCGATGCTGGCGGTGCCATTGGCGGCCAGCGCGGAGCCGGCGTTGAAGCCGAACCAGCCGAACCACAGCAGCCCGGAGCCGAGCATCACCAGCGGCAGGCTGTGCGGGCGCATCGGCTCCTTCTTGAACCCGACGCGCTTGCCGAGGACCAGGAGCGCGCCGAGCGCCGCCATGCCGGCGTTGATGTGGACTGCGGTGCCGCCGGCGAAGTCCTTGACGCCGAGTTTGAAGATCCAGCCGTCGGCCTGCCAGACCCAGTGGGCGACGGGGAAGTAGACCAGGGTCACCCACAGCGTGATGAACAGCATCCATGCGCCGAACTTGGCGCGGTCCGCGATCGCTCCGCTGATCAGGGCGGGTGTGATGACGGCGAACATCAGCTGGAAGGCGGCGAAGGCGAACACCGGGATGGTGCCGGTCAGGCTCTCGCCGGTGATGCCCCGCATGCCGGCGAGACCGAGGTTGCCGACCAGACCGCCGCCGGCGTCGTCACCGAAGGCCAGGGAGTAGCCGTAGGCCACCCACAGCACACTGACGATGCCCAGGCTGACGAAGCTCATCAGCAGCATGTTCAACACACTCTTGACCCGGACCATGCCCCCGTAGAAGAAGGCAAGGCCGGGCGTCATCAGCATGACCAGTGCCGCGCTGATGAGGACGAACGAGGTGTCGCCCGCGTCGAAGCCCTTGGGCATCGATGTCTCTCCAGATCTGTGAGGCCCGCCGCTGGCCGGCAGGGAGCGGTGGGTGCCGGACGGCAGCCGCTGGTCAGACGAGGTCGGCCTTCTCCAGGGCGGTGCAGCAGGTGTCGACCATGAGGCGGGTGACGGT